>JBDNCR010000302.1:0-3279 GCA_046719555.1 Verrucomicrobiia bacterium
GTCTTCGAGGTGGGCGAAGGAGGAGAAGTGTCGATAGAAGTCGCCTTCTTGGATTCCGTTGGCTTGGCAGAAGGCGAAAACGGAAGGCGGTTCGGCTCCTTGGAGGAGGAGGTGGCGGATGTAGGCGTCGAGGAGGCGGTCGCTGGATTCCATGGCGGAAAGATACCCGGGGTTGGGGATGCGGCAAGTGGCGGGGGTGATAAACCAGTTGACCTGGTTAAGCGGGAGGATGAAGATTCGGGGATGAGTGATGTGATCGCGGATCTGACCCCGACCGGCATCCTCGGATTTTTGGAGCCGGAGGAGTTGGAGATTTTGAAGTTTTACGGAACCTTCGGCGAATTTGGAAGTGGAGAGGAGGTGGTGCGGGAGGGGGTGCTGCAGGACCGGCTTTATTATGTGTTGTCCGGCAGGTTGAAGGTGGTGGTGGGGCGAGCGGGCGAGGCTTTTACGGTGGGAGAGATTTGCGCGGGGGATTGTCTGGGGGAGGTGTCGATTTTTGAGCCGGGGACCGCTTCGGCGACGGTGACGGTGGTGGAGACTGCGGTGTTGTGGCACTTGGATATTCAGGCGTTGCAGGAATTTTTTGCGGAGTTGCCAGCGGCGGGGGGACGATTGTTGGTGGGGGTTGCCCAGTTGTTGTGCAAGCGGCTAAGGGCGGCGAATGAGGAGATTGCGAAGGGTTACAAAACGCCGACGTTCCTGGGGGTGCGGGCCGGGGGTTTGAAGGCGCCGATCCGGTTTGATGATGTGCCGCGGGTCAAGCGTCGGGCGGGAATTTTCCGAAAGAAATGAGCGGATGATCCGGCAGGTTCGTCCGAGGGGCAAGGGAGCAGGGATCCCGGCGGTGATGACGGTGGCGGGATCGGATAACAGTGGTGGGGCAGGGATCGAGGCGGATTTGAAGACGTTCACGACGTTGGAGGTGTATGGCACGGCGGCGATCACCTGCGTGGTGGCGGAGAATCCGCGGGAGGTGCGAACGATTCGTTCGATGAGCCCAGCTTTGGTGCGGGAGCAGATGGAGTTGGTGTTTGAGGTGTTTCCGGTCGCGGCGTTGAAGACGGGGATGCTCTATTCGGAGGCGATTATTCGGGCGGTGGTGGAGGTTTTGACGGCGCTGCCGAGGCGACGCCGACCGCAGGTGGTGATCGATCCGGTGATGGTGGCGACCTCCGGGGCGTTGCTGTTGAAACGGGGGGCGGTGCGGCGGTTGGTGGAGAATCTGTTCCCCTTGGCTGCGGTGGTGACGCCGAATTTGGATGAGGCGGCGTTGTTGTGGGGTCGGCCGATTCGGTCGGAGGAGGATGCGATCCGGGCCGGTGCCGAGTTGGCGTCTCGTTGGGAGGTGCCTTTTTTGGTGAAGGGTGGGCATTTGAAGGGAAAAGGAGCGGTCGATTTTTTGGTGTCAGGTGCGGATGTGTTGAGGTTGGAGGCGGATCGGATTCCGCATGTGCAGACGCACGGGACGGGCTGCACGTATTCGGCGGCGATTACGGCGGGATTGGCCCGGGGGCTGTCGTTACCCGAGGCGGTGTTCCGCGGGAAGGAGTTCGTTACGCGGGCGATTGCAGCGGCGATTCCGTTAGGCCGGTTTAAGGCTTTGAATCATTTTCCGCCACGGCATGAGAAGGAGCGGGAGCCGTGGGGCCGTGAAGGGAAGGAGGGTGCGTGAGGTCTAAGGAGTGGCGTTGATTTGGGCCATGAGGGAGCGAGCGGCTGGGGTGTAGCTGCTCGGGATGTCTTGGAGGAAGAAGGTGTCGAGGATTTCTTTGGCCGCAGCGGTGTTGCCGGCAGCAAGGTGAATTTCGGCGAGGCTCACACAGGCTCCGGCAAAGAAGGGGTGGCGCGGTTTGGCGGCGATGATGTTTTCAAAGACGGGGATGGCTTCGGCGGGTTTGCCGGCGGCCTGGAGGCTTCGTCCGAGGGCAAATTGAGCCGCGGGCGCGATGGGGTGGCGGGGGTAGGCGGTGAGGAAACGGTCGTAGGTGGAGGCGGCGAGGTCGAAGGCGCCTTCTTGTTGCGCTTGGTTGGCGAGTTTGAGGATGGCCATGGCGGCGGCTGGGGTGCCGGGGTAGGTGTCGGCGACTTCGCGCCAGGCCTCGGCGGTTTCGGCACGGGAGAAGAGTTCGAGGGCGGCGAGGTTTCGGGATTCTTGAGCCTGCCAGAACCAGAGCGCACCGATCAGACCGAGGATGAGGATCACTCCGCCGGCGATCAGGGTGGGTTTGTGTTGTTCGAAGAAGGCGTCTCCGGTTTCGTCGAGAATGCGGGGTTCGTCTGAGTAGGGGGAAGGCTGCATTTCGGTTCTTTCTGAACCTTATAGAATAACGGGAAATGGATGGGGAGCAAATCAAAGTTGTGTAACTTTTTTTCGGGGCGAGGGCGTGTGTGGAATTGCCGTGACGGTGGTGGGAGAGGCGCTAGGTTTTGGGGTTCGTATGTCTAAGCGCCGTGGATCCTTGCGAGCGGAGACCGGATTTGATCCGGTGGAGGAGTTGCTGGCGGAAATTCGGCGCGGGCGGTTGGTGATTCTGACGGATGACGCGGATCGGGAGAATGAGGGGGACTTGATTTTGGCCGCGGAGAAGGTGACGGCGCGCGCGGTCAATTTTATGGCGACGCATGGGCGTGGTTTGATTTGTGTGCCGATTACCCGGGAACGGGCGCGGCAGTTGGGGTTGCAACGGATGGTTTTGGATAATCGAGAGTCGTTTAAAACGGACTTTACGGTTTCGGTGGATGCGGCGGCGGGGGTGACGACCGGAATTAGCGCGAAGGATCGTGCGGCGACGATTCGGATTCTGTCTCGTGGGGATAGTCGGCCTGAGGATTTGGTTCAGCCGGGGCATGTTTTTCCGTTGCAGGCCAAGGATGGAGGGGTGTTGCAACGGGCCGGCCATACGGAGGCGGCGGTGGACTTGGCGCGTTTGGCCGGGTTGGATGCTTCGGCGGTGATTTGTGAGATTTTGAAGGCGGACGGGTCAATGGCGCGGTTGCCCGACTTGATGAAGTTCAAGCGGGAGCATGGGTTGAAGATGGGAACGATTCGGGATTTGATTGAGTATCGGCGGAGGAAGGAGAAGTTGGTGGTGCGGGAGCAGGAGATTGATTTGCCGACGGATTTTGGGGTGTTCCGGCTCCATTTGTATCGATCGGCTCTGGATGGGTCGCATCATCTGGCGTTGGTGAAGGGGCAGATTCCGGAGGATCGGCCGGTGCTGGTGCGGGTGCATTCGGAATGTTTGACGGGTGATGTGTTTGGATCGCGCCGCTGTG
>JBDNCR010000303.1:0-3274 GCA_046719555.1 Verrucomicrobiia bacterium
GCGACCGAGAACGACGGCGGTGTGGTAGGCGAGGAGCTGAAGCGGAACGACGTTCAGCAAGGGTTGCAGGCAATCGAGCGTGCGAGGGACCCGAATGACATCGTCGACATGCGCGTCGATCTCGTCGTCATCGTCGGTGGCAATCGCGAGCACGGGTCCACCACGGGCTTTGACTTCAGCAATGGAATTCATGTTTTTGTCATAAAGACCGTCTTTGGGGGCGAGGATGACCGAGGGGGTATGTTCATCAATCAAGGCAATGACGCCATGCTTGAGTTCGGAGGAGGGATATCCTTCGGCGTGGATGTAGGAGACTTCTTTCATTTTAAGCGCACCCTCCAGAGCGATGGGGAAGTTGGCTGTGCGTCCAAGGAAAAGCATGGAGTGGGCGTGGGCGTATTTGCGGGCCAACTGGCCAATGGATTCGTTTAGGGCCAAAATGGCCGTGACTTGGGATGGAAGGCGTTCCAGAGCGTCGATGATTTCGAGGCCCTGACTGGCGGAGAGAAAACGGAGTCGCCCCAGAAGAAGGGCTAGAAGGGCAAAGATGGTGACCTGTGAGGTGAACGATTTGGTAGCAGCCACGCCAATTTCCGGCCCTGCGTGCATGTAGACTCCCCCGTCGGTTTCACGAGCAATGGTCGAGGCGACGTTATTGCAAATTCCCAAGGTCCGATAGCCACGCCGCTTGGCCTCGCGCAAGGCACCCAAAGTGTCGGCGGTTTCCCCTGATTGACTGACGACAAAGAAAAGGGTGTCGCGGGCAATTGGCGCGGTGCGGTAGCGGAATTCACTGGCGTGATCACAATCCACCGCAAGGTGAGCCAACGATTCGATGAGGTGTTTCCCAACCATCGCAGCGTGGAGTGCGGTGCCGCAGGCCAGGATCATCAGACGTTCCGTCTCCCGAAGATCGCGCGGCGCGAGATTAAGTCCTCCCAGGTGAGCCGAGGCTTCTTCCCGATTGAGTCGGCCCCGGAAAGCGTTTTCCAAAGCAAGGGGTTGCTCAAAGATTTCCTTGAGCATGAAGTGCGGAAAATCACCTTTGTCAGCAGCCTGCTGAGCCTGGCTAATTTCCTTAATTTCGAATGAGGCCTCTCCTTGACCCAAACTGGTAACGTCGAAAGAAGAGGGGCGGACCAACACAATGTCATTGTCATTGAGATAGACCACCCGACCGGTGTGCAGGGCCAATGCAAGAACGTCAGAAGCCAGAAAGTTCTCATTCTGGCCAATTCCGAGAATTAGGGGACTGCCGCGCCGGGCGCCAATGACAATGCCAGGAAGATCGGCGTGGATCACCGCGATGCCAAACGTCCCTGAAACTTCGCTCAGAGCCAGGCGCACCGCCTCGAGTAGGCGGTTCTCCCCTTGAAGAGAAGAGGCTTGGTAGTGCATGCCGACGAGATGGGCCAAGACTTCAGTGTCGGTGGCCGAGCGGAAGGTGTGGCCCTTCGCTTCGAGACGGAGACGCAACTTCGCGTAGTTTTCAATCACGCCGTTATGGACAAGGGCGAGCCGACCGGATTGATCGGTGTGAGGATGGGCATTCTCATCGGTCGGCGCACCATGGGTCGCCCAGCGAGTGTGGGAAATCCCCGTGTGGCCCGTGGCAGGTTGGCTGCGGAGAAGTTTGGCCAACTCGGCAATGCGGCCAGATTTTTTCCGAATATGAAGCCCGCCGTTCAGGAGGGCCAAGCCCGAAGAGTCGTAACCGCGGTATTCCAAGCGCCCGAGCGCATCCAAGAGAAGGGGCTGGGCGTCCCGCCCGCCAGTGTAAGCAACAATACCGCACATAATTGCTCCTTGTTCTACCGTCGGGCATCCCGTAGCGTCAACTGTCCACGGATATGTCGACCAAGTTCACCGATTCCCACCGGGTGCTCGCCGTCATCATGGGCGGCGGGGCCGGCACCCGGTTGTTCCCTTTAACCAAGGAGCGGGCCAAGCCAGCGGTGCCTTTGGCAGGCAAGTATCGATTGGTCGATATTCCCATTAGTTTGTGCATCAACTCGGGGTTGAAACGGGTGTTTTTGCTCACCCAATATTTAAGCTCCTCCCTGCATCGACATGTGCAGCAGAGCTACCGTTTCGACGATTATGAGCCGCGCGGGTTTATTGAAATCCTGGCGGCAACCCAAACCAGGGACAAATTTTCATGGTATCAGGGCACCGCAGATGCCGTTCGGCAAAACTTGGGCCACCTAAATAATCACCCGCATGATCTGGTGCTGATTCTCTCCGGCGATCAGTTGTATCGCATGGATTACCGGGACATCCTGGCTAAACACGTGGCTTCAGGAAAGGAAGTCACGGTGGCCACCATTCCCGTTCAGCGGGAAGCCGCCAAAGGTTTTGGCATCATGCAGATTGATGCCGAGGAAGCCGTTGTCCGGTTCGAGGAAAAGCCAAAAGACGACCTTTTGCTCGACTCGCTCCGGATTCCCGAGGCCACCCGCGGGAAGCTAAAAGAGGCCGGGGATGGAGAGTTATTTCTGGCATCGATGGGTATTTATGTGTTCAACGCTTCAACCTTAACCCAAGCCCTGGCCGCCCCGGATCGCGAGGATTTCGGCAAACACATTATTCCCGCCTTGGTCCGAGAAGGAAAAGTCGGAAGCTACGTCTACGAGGGATATTGGGAGGACATCGGAACCATCAAGGCCTTTTTCGACGCGAACCTGGATCTAACCGAAGTGGTTCCAAAGTTCAATTTTTACGATCAAACCTCACCCATTTACTCCCGCGCGCGTTTCTTGCCGGCATCAAAAGTTCATGAAAGCCGGATCGAACGGGCGATCATTGCAGACGGTTGCATCATCTCTCATGCGGAAATTGTCCGTTCGTGCGTCGGAGTGAGAAGCCGAATCGGGCATGGGGTTAGGATGCATCACACGGTGATGATGGGATCTGATTACTTCGAAAGTTCAGACTCCTTGGCCGAGAACGAAAAGCTAGGCCGCCCTCCGATTGGAATCGGGGCCAACACCTTCGTCGAAGGGGCGATCATCGATAAAAACGCCCGTATCGGGCGGAACGTGACCATTCGGGCCAGTGGAAAAAACGTCGACCTCGACCATGAGTTCTACCATGTCCGAGACGGAGTGGTGGTCATTCCCAAGGGAGCTATCGTTCCCGATGGAACCGTGATTTGATCGGCTAAGGGTTCAGGCAAGAAGGCGACCCGGGCTATCAAACCAAAATCCTTGGAGGCTCCTAACATGAGCCTTTGGGATTGTTGCCAGTGCTGGGTTACAAGGAGTGGCCATCCTCA
>JBDNCR010000304.1:0-3271 GCA_046719555.1 Verrucomicrobiia bacterium
ACTATGCCGCCGCCGTCGCCGCCCTGCTCGTCGCTGGAGCCATCGGCTTCATCCTCGGCACCTGGAAAGGAGCGGAACTTCAACAGGGCCTCATGCAGACCCTCAATCAAGAACGCTCCCGACTCACTGCCGTCACCGACCAGGTCACCAAACTTCAAGAAGAACTCAACAACCTCCGCCTCCAAGCTCAGGCCGCAGTCAACGAAGCCAAACTCGCCGCCAGCAAACTCACCGAAAAAGAAAAAGAACTCCAACGGTTCGATGGCGTCCGGGGCGGCATCACCATCAACACCTCACCCCAAGGCGCCATCGTCCGTGTCGGCGGCGACGCCGTCATGACCACCCCCGCCACCTTCGAAGGACTCCTCTCCCAAACCTACCCCGTCGAAATCGAACTGCCCGGCTACGACCCCGTCAAAATGGAAGTTGAAGTCTCCCCCCAAGCCTTCACCAACCTCGGCACCATCACCCTCTCCCGTCAACTCGGCACCCTCCTCCTCGAAAGCAATCCGCCCGGAGCCCACTTCGAAATCGTCGGACCCGACTTCTCCAAAACCGACAAAACCCCTGCCGAACTCACCAACATCCCCACCGGCACCTATCAACTCCGTCTCAGCCAGCCCGACTACCCCGTCCTCGTCCGCGAAGTCGTCGTCGAAAAAGGACCACCTCAAACCGTCTCCTGGGCCTTTGGCCAAGGCAAACTCATCGTCAAAACCGAACCCGAAGGCGCCGACGTCCTCCTCGACGGCAAAAACGTTGGCAAATCCCCCATCTCCCTTGCCCTCAAAAGCGGAAGCTACACCGTCGGCATCAAATTCGCCCCTTGGGAAGCTCAAGAAAAGATGATCGTCGTCACCAAAGATGAAACCACCGACGTCAGCTTCGAACTCACCATGGCCCAAGCCGAAATCAAAACCTCCCAACCTGGCGTGGCCATCTGGTGCGGCGACACCTTCCTCGGCCGCACCCCGCTCACCGCGGAAATCCCCGTCGGCCGCCACACCGTCTGGGCAGTCTCGCCAGGAGCCAAACCCCAATCTGCCACCATCGAACTGGCTCAAGGCGAAATCAAAAACATCCAATTTGCCGCCCTCGAAGCCCTGCCCCTGGCCAAAGCCGAAGGAGCCCCCCAAGAGCAATACCTTGAAATCTATCTCCGGGCCCAGGAAGGCGACAAACTCGCCCAAGAAGGCAAAGCCTTCGAAGCCTACCTCGTCCTGCAGGAAGTCCTCGAACGCGTTTTCCATTTCCGCAAAGACTTTCCCGACTTCGAAACTGCCGTCGTCATGAACCGCGAACGCTCCGTCCGCGCCCGCCTCGAAGCTCTCGAAACCGGCCAAGCCCTTACCCGCACCACCCTCCGCCCCTCCCCCCAACTCCCGGAAATCACCCTCCCTCAAATCGAGACCGACCCGCCCGATTAGGACGCCGTGAAAATCTCGAAAAAAAGCGAGTACGCCGTCCGGGCCCTCGTCGACCTCAGCACCCGCCCAACCGAACCCGGTTGGACCCAAATCTCCCAAATCGCCGAGGCCACCCACATTCCGGAAAAGTATCTCGAACAAATCCTCCTGGCCCTCAAAAACGGTGGCCTTCTCAAAAGCAAACGTGGCATCGACGGCGGCTATGCCCTCAAACTTCCCCCCGAACAAATCACCCTCGACGCCGTCGTCACCCTTCTGGAAGGCCGCCCCATCTACGAACCCTCCGACGACGGTCGCGCCCTCGACGCCGCTCAAGTCTTCTCCCAACTCGTCGCCGAAGCCGAAGAAGCCTCCTACGCGCGCCTCGCCGCCTTGACCCTGGCCAACCTCCTCGACCTCGTTCGCCACCGCCAACAAGCCCGCAGCGAAGCGGCCGAATACCAAATCTGACCCGCGCCTCATCCTCCACCGCCCTCCCCTCGGCAGAAAACCGCCCCCCTTTTCGTCAATCCCTCGTGGCCTGGAACCGCTCGGACAACTCCTCGGCCGGGTAAGTTAAAATTTCCGCCAGCGTCGGATGATAATGTGGCATCGACTTAAACTCATCCACCGTCCCCCGATAATGGAGCACCGGCACAAACTCATGAATCAAGTCGGAAGCCCGGGGACCGACAATCTGCACCCCCAAAATCTCTCCACGCACCGGCTCCGCCACCATCTTCACAAAGCCATCCCGCGCCCCCATCACCAAGGACTTCCCATGGTCATTAAACGGATACTTCGCCGTCGCATAGGCCATCCCCGCCGCCTTCGCCTCCGCCTCTCCCAAGCCAATTCCCGCCACCTCCGGCTCGGTAAAAATCACCGCCATCTTCAACCGGTAATCCATCTCCGCCAACGTCCCCGACCCCGCCAACCACCGCGCCGCATTCGCCGCCGCCAACTCCCCCTGCTGGATCGCCAGATGCACCACCTCGTAGGGCCCACACGCATCCCCGGCGGCAAAAATATGCTCCACCGAACTCTGTTGGGTCACCCGCACCTCAACCCCTCCACTCCCTCCCATCCGCACGCCCACCTCGCTCAAACCCAACCCGCCCGTCGCCGGACGCCGCCCCAAAGCCACCAACACCTCATCACACTCCACCCGCCGCTCCCGCTCCCCATGAAGAAAACGGATCACCTTTCCCCGCCCCGTCTTTCGCACCTCCAACAACTTCGTCCCGGTCGCCACCGTCATCCCCCCCTTCACAAACACCTGGGCCACCACCTCGGCCACATCCGCATCCAGATCCCTCAACAACTGCCCGCTCCGTTGAATCAACGTCACCCGGCTCCCTAAATGCGAAAAATACTGAGCAAACTCGCAAGCAATCGCCCCCCCACCCAGCACCGCCAGACGTCGCGGAAGACGCCTCACCTTAATCGCCTCGTCACTGGTCCAAAAACCTGTCTCTTCCAAGCCTGGGATCTCAGGAACCGCCACCTCCGAACCTGTGGCCACCACAAACGTCCTCCCCTTCACCCCCCACGCCTCTCGACCCCGCTCGACCCTCAACTCATGCGGACCGACAAACCGCGCCTGACCCCGATGCAAATCAAACCTGCCCTCCTCCAACTGGCGGCGACGATAATCGGCAAACTCTCGGATCAACCGATCCTTACGCCGCACAATCGCCTCCACATCCGCCCTCGGCCGACCCACCCGCACCCCAAACTCCCCAGCCCGCCCAATCTCATGCATCCGGTGGGCCGACTCCAACAACGCCTTCGTCGGCATGCAACCCCGCAGAATACAAAGCCCCCCCAGTCGCCCCGCCCCATCCACCACCGCCGTTTTCAGC
>JBDNCR010000305.1:0-3271 GCA_046719555.1 Verrucomicrobiia bacterium
CCATTGGAATCGGACTCCACTCAGGCCAAGCCATCGTCGGCAGCATCGGCTCCCCCCACCGGCTCGAATTCACCGCCATCGGGTCCACCGTCAATTTGGCCTCTCGCATTGAGGCCCTGACGAAGAACGTTGGCGAACCCATCCTCTTCACCGAATCGGTGCGGGCCGAACTTCCCCCCGATTTCCCCTGCACCGAACTTCCTCCCATGACGGTTAAAGGGATCGAACAGCCCGTTCGGATCTTCGCCCCCCACCGCCCACAATCATGCTCCGCAATCCCCGACCCGCCCTCCCCTTTCGAAAAAGCCCGACCCGAACAGGAATCCCCGATCTAAAGCGAACCCATCATCCGGTAAGCAATAATTCCCACCACCGCCAGGATCACCACCGCGGCCACCACCCCGGCAATCAGCATCGTCTGCATCTTGTTGGCCTCCGGCTCAGCGACCTTCACCCGCGCCTGAACCGGCAACGTCCGGGTTTGCGACAAACGCCTCTTGGCATCTTCCAACTGCGCGATGAAATCTTCGTAGGAATGGAAGCGGTCGTTCCGGTCACGTGCCATCGACTTCATGATCGCATAGCTCGTTGGCTCCTGAATCGTCGGCACAAACGTCTGCAACGGCATCGGCTTTTCCGTCACATGCATCATGGCCACCAACTCCGCCGTGTTCGCTTCGAACGCCGGGCGCCCCACCAGAGCGTGATACAACGTCATCCCTAGAGAGTACATGTCACTTCGGAAATCCTCCGCCTCACCCTCCAACCGCTCCGGAGAGACATAATAAGGGGTCCCCCAGATCTCACCGCTACTCTCCTCGGCAGTTTCCGGAGTCAGGGCCAAACCAAAGTCGACAATCTTCGGAATGCCGCCACTGGCCAAAAGAATGTTTCCCGGCTTAATGTCCCGGTGGATCAGGCCGCCTTTTTCCAGCGCAAACTGCAACCCAGAGGCCACCCCAATCGCAATCGAGATGACCTGATCTTCCGGCAACCTTTTCCGCATCTGAATCTCCGCGTCCAAGGTGTGCTGCCCGATGTATTCCATCACCAGATAATACTGTCCATTTTTCTCCCCGAACGCATACACCTGCACGATGTTGGGATGGTTCAAATTCGCGGTGATCTCCACCTCGCGCAGAAAGTTCGTGATAAATTTGGTGTCATGCGATAGGCCAGCTTTCAACACCTTGATCGCTACCGGCCGGTTCAACTTCACGTCCAACGCTTTGTAAACCGATCCCATTCCCCCTTCACCCAACAACTTCTCCAACCGATAATCGCCGAACATCTTGGTCACGGCAAACTGGTGGTTACAATGCGGACACAAAATCTCGGTCCCTGGAGCAATCGCAGAAACTTCAATTTCGCCGCCGCAGGCCGGGCACTGGATGACATCTTCTACAGTCGCATTCAAAGTCCTTTAAGCGTACCGACCCTTCGTCCAAATTGCAACCGATGATTGTGACAAACTCCCCAGAATCGTCACTTTTCTACACCCTCCGCCCCGCCGACCGCGACCGGCGCATCGACGCCGTTCTCGCTGCCGCGCTCCCCCTGTCCCGTTCCCGCCTCCAGTCACTCCTCCGCATCGGTGCCGTCCTCGCCGACGGTCTGCCGCCCCAACCCGATGCCAAATTACCTCCGGGGACCGTGATCGAGGTTCGGCTTCCCCCGCCTGAACCCACCGAACTCACTCCCGAACCCATGGCCCTGGATATCCTTTTTGAAGACGAACATCTCCTGGCCCTCAACAAACCTCCCGGCATCGTCGTCCACCCCTCGGTCGGCCACCCCTCCGGCACCCTTGTTCACGCTCTTCTTCACCATTGCGGCACCTCGCTCACTGGAATCGGAGGCGTCGCCCGACCCGGCATTGTCCATCGTCTCGACAAAGACACCTCGGGCCTCCTCCTCGTCGCCAAAACCAATCCGGCCCTCGACGGTCTTGTCGCCCAATTCAAAAACCGTGTCGTTCGGAAATGGTACCTCGCCTACCTCATCGGTTGCCCCCGCCTGCCAACCGGCACCTGGAATGGCCCCATCGGGCGCGACCCCCGCCACCGCCAAAAAATGGCCGTAATCCCCTCCGGCAAATCGGCCGAAACCCGTTTCCGCCTTCTCCACGCCTCCCCACTCGCCTCCCGAGTCGAGGTTGAAATTCTGACCGGACGCACCCACCAAATCCGCGTCCACGCCGCCCACGCCGGTCACCCTGTGGTTGGCGATACCACCTACGGCCGACCGCACCCGCACCTCCGTCACGCCCCCATCCCTCGCCAACTCCTTCACGCCCACCGTCTCACCCTTCGCCATCCCGTTTTGCAGCACCCCATCCACCTTGAAGCTCCCGAACCGGCCGATTTCCAACAGTTCGCCCTTTGGCTCAGCTCCGTCCCTCCGCTTCCCCCCTTGCCTCGGCACCGCGCTCAACGCTAGCCTGCCCACCCATGCACCCGGCCGAACAGCTCGACCTTCTCGTTCACGGCACCGAAACCCTCCTCTCCCGCGAGGAACTCCTCAAAAAACTATCCGAACCTCGGCCACTCCGCGTCAAATTCGGTGTCGACCCCACCTCTCCCGACATCCATCTCGGCCACACCGTTCCTCTCCTTAAACTGCGCCAATTCCAAGACCTGGGCCACATCGCCATCTTAATCATCGGAGACTTCACCGCCCGCATCGGCGATCCCACCGGGAAAAACTCCACCCGTCCCATGCTCTCCCCCGAACAAATCCAACACAACGCCCGCACCTACGAGGATCAGGCTTTCCGCATCCTCGATCGAAACAAAACCGAAATCGTCTGGAACGGCTCCTGGTTCGATTCCATGAACCTCATCGACGCCATCCGTCTCTTGGCCAAAAAAACCGTCGCCCAAATGCTCCAACGCCGCGATTTCAAAGAACGGATCGCCTCCGGCCAAGATGTCATGATGCATGAGCTGCAATACCCCATCCTTCAAGGTTGGGACTCCGTCATGGTCCGGGCCGATGTTGAACTCGGCGGCTCCGACCAGCTCTTCAACCTCCTCACCGGCCGCGACCTCCAACAAAAAGAGGGCCAATCCCCCCAGGTCGTCCTGACCCTGCCCATTCTCGAAGGCACGGACGGAACCGAAAAAATGTCGAAATCCCTCGGAAACTACATCGGCGTCACCGAACCGCCGGCCTCCATTTTCGGCAAAACCATGAGCATCAGTGACGACCTCATGGCCCGCTGGATGCCCCTCCTCCTCGGGCGCCCTGTCAACCCGGACGCCCACCCCAT
>JBDNCR010000306.1:0-3270 GCA_046719555.1 Verrucomicrobiia bacterium
GCGCCGGAGGGCTTGGTGGCGTGGTGGGACGTGGATCACAAAGGATCAAGGTCCGAAGGTGTTTGTAACCGAGGGGCGTGCACGCTACAGGGTTCGAACCTGTGACCTTCCGCGTGTGAAGCGGACGCTCTACCACTAAGCTAAGCGTGCGATGGAGCGGGGAGATTGCCGGATTGCAGGCGATAAATCAAGTGCCGACCCTCGTCCGAGGCGATCCGGGATGGTGGAGGTTAGTAGATGGGCAAGTTGGGATCGACGTCCTCGGCCCAGGCTTCGATACCGCCCTCGAGGGCGCGGAGCCGTTTGAAGCCGGCATTTTGGAGGAGGCGGAAGGCTTGTTCGGTCCGCTGATGGCCTTTGCAATAGATGACGATTTCATCGGTGCTGTCGAGTTCGTGGGCGCGTTGGGCCAGGTCGTTGACGGGGATGAGTTTGGCACCGGGCAGGGCGCAAATTTTGAATTCGTGAGGTTCCCGGACGTCGAGCACGACGATTTTTTCACCGGCATCGAGTTTGGCTTTGAGGTCGAGCGGGCTGATTTCTGGAATGACCGCGCTTCGGTGGGCCGGCGCGTCCACGGGGGCCGTTCCGCAAAATTGGTCGTAGTCGATCAGGGAGGTGATGGTGGGGTGGGTGCCGCAGATGGGGCAGTTGGGATCTTTGCGGACTTTGAGTTCTTTGAACTTCATTTTGAGGGCGTCGAAGATCAGGAGCCGACCGATCAGGGGATCGCCCTGGCCGATGATGAGTTTGATGGTTTCAATGGCCTGAATGACGCCGATGACTCCGGGAAGAACGCCGAGGACACCGCCCTCGGCACAGGTGGGGACCAGGCCCGGATCGGGCGGTTGAGGGAAGAGACAGCGATAGCAGGGGCCTTTGTCGGCCCAAAAGACGGAACATTGGCCGTCGAAGCGGAAGATGGAGCCGTAAACGTTGGGTTTGCCGGCGAGGACACAGGCGTCATTGGTGAGGTAGCGGGTGGCGAAGTTGTCGGTGCCGTCAACGACCACGTCGTATTCCTGGAAGAGTTCCGCCACGGTGTCGGAACGGAGCGCCATTTCATAGGTCCGAACGTCCACATGGGGATTGATTTCTTTCATGGTGGCGGCGGCGGACTGGGTTTTGTATTGGCCGACGGAGGAGGTTTTGTGGATGATTTGACGTTGGAGGTTGGAGAGATCGACGCGGTCAAAATCGACCACGCCGATGCGTCCGATGCCGGCGGCGGCCAGGTAAGCCAGGAGAGGAGAGCCGAGGCCGCCGGTGCCGATGGTGAGGACCCGGGCGGCTTTGAGCCGCTTTTGGCCGTCGAGGTTGACCTCGGGCATGATGAGATGCCGGCTGTAACGTTTGATTTCTTCGTGGGAAAAGGCGACGTCGTGAGCGCGTTGTTCGATCTGGGCGAGGAAGCTCATGGGGATCTTTAGCTGGAAGGGAGGAGGCTAGGCGGGAACGGGCCGGGGTCAATCGTGCAGTTGGCCGGGCCGATGGTGGGCCGGGGGGCGAGGTGAGGGCGTTGGCGGGCTAGGAGGTGGGTCGGCTCGCTTCCGCAATCAGTTCGACGGCCAACTGGCGACTGGCCTCGCGTTTGCCGCCGAGCATGCGGGCGAGTTCGTCAATGCGGGCCTGGTCGAGGGAGGGTTCGACCGTCGCGAAGGTGCGGTTGTCTTTAATGATTTTTTCCACGCGATAGTGGTGATGGGCGGCGGCGGCCACTTGGGGCAAATGGGTGATGCAGAAGACTTGATGAGCGGCGGCGAGGGCGCGGAGTTTCTTTCCAACGATGACGGCGGTTTCGCCGCCGACGTTGGCGTCGACTTCATCGAAGATGAGGATGGGCACGCGGTCCCCGGCGGCGAGGATGGTTTTCACGGCGAGCATGACCCGAGCCATTTCGCCACTGGAGGCGATGGCGCGGAGGGATTTGGGAGACTCGCCCGGGTTGGGAGCGAAGAAAAACTCGACGCGGTCGATGCCGTCGGGGCCCGGCTCGTCCAAGGGGTCGAGGCGAACGTCAAAGGCTGCTTTTTTGAAGCCGAGTGCTTGCAGTTCGTTGGCGATGAGTTTGGCCAGTTTCGGGGCGGCCTGGCGTCGGACTTTGGAGAGGGCGTCGCCGGCTTGCAGGGTGGCTTGTTTCCGAGTTGCCAGGTCTTGTTCCAAGGAGGCGATGCGCGTTTCCCTTGAGGCAAGCTGATCCCGTTCAGCGCGCATGGCGTGGAGCCGGTCGAGGACGTTCGGCAGGGTCGGGCCGAACTTCCGTTTGAGGTCTTGGAGAAGGTTGAGGCGAGCTTCCAATTCTCCGAGTCGTTCTTGGTCCAGCTCGATTTGGTCGAGTTGATGGCCGATGGCGGAGGCGAGGTCTTTGGCTTGGGCAAAGAGGCTCTCGTTGAGTTCAACCAGGGCGTGGGCGCGGGGGTCGTGCTTGGCCCATTCGGAGAGGAGCCTTTGAATTTGGGAGAGTTGGGAAAGGACATCGCCGGGGCCTTCCTCGAGAAGGCCGCGGGCGCTGGCGCCCAGCTCAAGGATGCGGCGAGCGCTGGAGGCTGCGCGATAGGACTGTTCGATCTCTTCTTCTTCCTCGGGCCGGATTTGGGCGGTTTCGATCTCGCGGATCTGGAATTGGAGGAAGTCGATGCGGGCGACCCAATCGCCTTGACCGCTTTCTCGAAGGGTGGCCAGTTCGGTTTCGGTTTGGCGCCAGGCTTGATAGGCGTCCCGGTAGGCGCGGAGGGCTTTGGCGGCGGAGGCAAAGGCATCGAGGGCCTGGCGTTGGGCGTCAAGTTTGAGGAGGGATTGGTGATCGTGTGGTCCGTGAAAGTCGATCAATTCCTCGCCGAGGCGCCGGAGGCTTTGTAGCGTTGCGGGGCTTCCGTTGATCCATTGGCGGGTGCCTTGGGGGGAGACGGTGCGTTTGAGAAAGAGTTTGCCTTCGCCGGAGGATTCCAGGCCAAGCGGGGCGAGGAGGGCGTCTTGTTCCGGGCTGAAGGTGAAGACGGCCTCCACCGAAGCGTGGTCGGCTCCTTCGCGGATGGAGCCTTTATCGGCCCGATCGCCCAGCAGGAGCAGGAGGGCATCGATCAGGATCGATTTGCCGGCTCCGGTTTCGCCGGTGACCGCGTTCATGCCAGGGCCTGGCTCCCAGGTGACCTCCTCCAGCACGGCGAGGTTCCGAATCCGGAGTAGTTCGAGCATGGGCCAGACGCTACCGACCGCGTGACGGGAGGCAACCGCGTTCGAGGATGGGTTGGGAAGGATGATTGTGCAGGG
>JBDNCR010000307.1:0-3265 GCA_046719555.1 Verrucomicrobiia bacterium
GGGAACGATTCACGGGAGCAAGGCGGTGGGCGAGCCTCCCTTGATGTTGGCGATTTCAGTTCGGGAGGCGATTCGGGATGCGGTGGCGGCTTGTCGGCCAGCAGGAGGAGAGATTTTATTGGCTTCCCCGGCGACGGCAGAGGCGGTGTTCCGGGCGATCCACGGGATGGCGGGACCGGTGGGCGGGGACCGTTTGGCGTCTTAGACGCGGGAAACGGGGTGGGTGGGTGGATTAGATTTTTTGGGGCACAGTCCGCCCGGTGTCTGGGGCGGAGCCTTCCTCATGGTATTCCGCATCGGTGTTGACGTGCCAGAGGTTGAAGTGTTGGCCGGTGAGGTTGCGGGCAGCGAGAAGGGCGGTCATCATGGAGTGGTCTTGGTTGTTGTATTTGTGCATGCCATTGCGGCCAATGACTTGGAGGTTGTGGAGCGGGGCGAGGGCGTGGCGGATGGTGGCGACTTCTTGGGCGTAGGTGGGGGTGTAAACGGGGTAGGCTTTGGGCATGCGAACGACGCAGCCATCGAAGATGTCAACGGGTTGGACGAGGCCGAGTTGGGCGAGTTCGCGGGTGCCAAGAGCAATGAGGTCTTGGTCGGAGGCGTTCCAGAGGCCGTCGCCTTCGAAGCAGAAGTATTCGAGTCCGAGGCAGGTGACGTCGGGGGCGGGGACCATTTCACGGCTCCAATTATTGAAGTTTTGAATGCGGCCGAGTTTGACGGAGGGGTCGTGGACGTAGATCCAGTTGTCAGGGAAAAGGTCGGGTTGACGAACCATGAGGGCGACGGTGAGGAAGTCGCGGTATTGAAGACGTTCAGCGGCCAGCAGGGCTTCGGCGGGAGGGGGAGGGTGAAGGGCCCGGACGGTTTCTTGGAGGGGCATGGAGACGATAAAGTGATCGGCTTCGATGCGGGTGGTTTGACCGGAGGCGTCGCGGACGAGGACGGCGGTGAGGCGGGAGTGGTTGTGTTCCAGGCGGATGACTTCGCGACCCATGAGGAGGGTGTGGCCTGCGGCGGTGAGGTCAGCTGCGGTTTTTTCCCACATCATGCCAGGGCCGAGTCGGGGGTATTGGAAGGAGTCGATGAGCGTTTTGACCAGGGCTGTGCCGGTGTTTTTTTTGGGGAAGAGGGCGTTGAGGATGGCGGTGGAGAGGGAGAGTCCTTTGATGCGCTGGGCGGCCCAGTCGGCGCTGATTTCGTGGCAGGGCATGCCCCAGACTTTTTCGGTGTAGGTTTTAAAGAAGATGGTGAAGAGCCGGTGTCCAAAGCGGTTGGTGACCCAGTCGGCGAAGGAGCGTTCGGGTCGGATGGGGAAGAGCCGGGCGCGGGCGTAGCTCAGGACGCAGAGGATGGAGGTGAGGAGTCCGAGGCCTTGGAGGGCGTTGAAGGCTTTGAGGGGGTAGTCAAAGAAGTGGTGGTTGTAGAAGATGCGGGAGAGGCGGCGAACGGAGATGAAGTCGTTGGGGAGCCGGTCGTGCCACCAACGGGTGATTTCGGCGGATTTGCTGAAGAAGCGGTGGCCACCGATGTCGAAGCGAAAGTTTTTGTAGCGGACGGTGCGGGCAATGCCGCCGACGTAGTGGGGATCTTTTTCGAGGACGGTGACTTGGAGGCCGAGGGCGGCGCATTCAGCGGCGGCGGTGAGGCCGGCGGGGCCGGCTCCGACAATCAGGACGCGGGAGGGGTGAGAGGATTCGGATGGGGCGCTCATCCGAAGTAGTAGGCAAAGCCGCTGCGGGTATCGAAGGTGACGACGTAACCGGCGACGTCGTCGAGGATGGCTTGAGGGGGGACTTTATGGATGGGTGCGGTGAGGAGGGAGGTGAGGCGGGTGAGGCGTTTGAGATCCTGGGCGGCGATGAGCTGGGCGAGGGGATGGGAGAAGCGGTCGATGTCTTCGAGGGAGACGGGTTGGGGATCGGCGAGGGCGGAGGTGTTGAGGAGGGAGTCGTGGAGGGCGACGAGGAGTTGGTAGCGAGGACAGGATTCAAGCCATTGGATGAGGTCGAGTTCGATGGGGAGGAGGGGTTCTTTGGGGTCGCGGAACCATTTTTGGATGAGGCCTTTGAGGCCTTTGCGGGGACCGATGAGGTCGGGGAAGCCGGCCGCGAGACGGGCCTTTTCGAGGGCGAGTCGGCGGAGGTAGGCGTGGAAGCGTTTTTTGAGTTCAGCGGTGTTTTTGGCGGGAGGGATGCCGAGGGGGAGCGGGTCGGGGAGGGGGTCGAGGTTGAGGGCTTCTTGAAGGGTCTTGGGGGAGGAGGCCGCCTGGAGGAGTTTGGTGGCGGTGGGGAGGAGAGCGGAGCTGTCGATGGGGACCTTATAGGAGCCGAGGGTGAGGGGAATCATCCGGAAGAATTGGTAGCGGTAGCGGGTCGGAAGGTCAACCGCTCGGGAGGAGGTGGGGAAGTTTCGAGTGGTCACCGGCGCGGGGTCGGGTTAGGAGGAAGGATGCGCGTGATTTTTTTTGGGGATATTGTGGGGGAGGTGGGGCGGGAGGCGGTGAAGTTGGCGGTGCCGCAGATGGTGGAGAAGTGGGCGCCTGATTTTTTGGTGGCGAACGGGGAGAACGCTGCAGGGGGTAACGGGATTACGCCGCGGTTGGTGATTGATTTGTTTCGGGCGAAGGTGGATGTGGTGACGTTGGGAGATCATGCGTGGGATCAGAAGGAGGTGTTGGGTTTTTTTGCGGAGGAGCCGCGGTTGTTGCGGCCGTTTAATTTTCCGGCGGGATGTCCTGGGGCGGGTTCGGTGGTGGTGCAGGGGCATGGGAAGCGGTTGGGGGTAATTTCGGCGATGGGACGGACGTTCATGCATGGGCCGGTGGATAATCCTTTTTTGGGGATGGGGGCTGAGATTGCGAAGGTGCGTCGGGAGACACGGTGTATTGTGGTGGATTTTCATGCGGAGACGACGTCGGAGAAGATTGCCTTTGGCCATGCGATGGATGGGAAGGTTTCGGCGGTGCTGGGGACTCATACCCACGTGCAGACGGCGGATGAGAAGATTTTGGAGGGGGGAACGGCTTATATTACCGATGCGGGATTTTGTGGGCCGCATGATTCGGTGATTGGCCGGGATAAGCGGGCGATTGTGAAACGGTTTGAGACGTTGATGCCAACGCGGATGCCGATTGCGACGGGGGGCGTTCAGGTGGATGGGGTGGTGGTGGATATTGATGAGGCGACGGGAAAAGCGACCGCGATTGAGCGGTTTCAGATTCCGGTGCATGTGCCGGTGGAGGGCGGTTTGTCGGGGGGAGGGGGGT
>JBDNCR010000308.1:0-3235 GCA_046719555.1 Verrucomicrobiia bacterium
GGTGACGAACGCGATCATCCGGCGTTTGGAGAATGATGGGACCTATGCGAGTGGACGGTCTGGGGGGGCGGATGCGGAGTTGACGGTGCGGCTGACGGAGTTCGAGCGGGTGCCGACGCGACGTTCCCGAGATGATGTGTCGATCACGACGCAATATCGGGCGGTGTTGAAGGCGGAGGTGACGTTGGTGAATCGGGTGACGGGGGTCACGGTGATGAAGGATCGGGTGATTTCGGGGGCTTCAGAGTATATTGTGCAAGGGGATGCGGTGGAGGCGGAACGGCAAGCGTTGCCTTTGGTGGCCCAGGATTTGGCGAACCGGATCGTGAGCGCGGTGGCGGAGGGTTGGTGAGCGGGAGCGAGCCGGGATGGGACGGTTCGCGAAGTTGCTGATTGCGTTGGGCCTGGTCCCGATGGTGATGGCAACGGGACGTTTTGCTTGGTGGTGTTTGGGTCAGACGACGGAGTGGCCGTGGGAGGAGCTGCTGGCGTTGGGGGCGGGGGTAGGGTTGGCGGGGCTGGCGTATGTTTGGTTGCCGCGGCCGACGTGGTGGTATGTGTTGGGCCATGAAGCGACGCATGCGCTGGCGGTTTGGTTTAGCGGAGGGCGGGTGTTGCGGTTTCGGGTGTCGGGGACTGGGGGCGAGGTGGTGGCGGATCGGAATTCACCGTTGATTGCGTTGGCCCCGTATGTCTTTCCATTTTATCCGGTGGTGGCGGTGGGGCTGTGGCTGGTATTGAGTTGGGCGTGGGGGGAGGCGGTCCGGTTCGAGAAGGTTTTTTGGGTGGTGTGGGGTCTGGCGTGGGGGTTCCACGCGGCATTTACGTTGTCGGTGTTGAAGACGGCGCAGCCCGATTTTGCGAGCCAAGGCTATTTTTTTTCGTTCGTCGTGATTGCGCTGGGCAATCTAGGCTTGTTTGTGGCGCTGTTTTGTTTGTGGATGAAGCCGGTCGGTTTTGCGGAGGGGGCAGCGGTGTTGGGGAGGATGGTGCAGGAGAGTTATGGCGCGGCGTGGGGTGCGGGGGTGTGGGTGGTGAACCGGTTTGCGGGAGGTAAGGGTTCATGATTCGGTTAACGGAGGTGTTGCTGCCCGAGCATATTGTGGCACCGAGTCAGTCTCGGACGCGAGCGGCGGTGTATCGGGAGGCTTTGGCTTTGGGGGAGGCGAGCGGGGCTTTAGCGGAGGGGAGCGTGTCGAGGTTGGTGGAGGTGTTGTTGGAGCGGGATCGGGTGATTTCGACGGCGATTGGCGATGGGGTGGCGCTTCCCCATGCGCCGGTGCCCGGTTTGAAGCAGGGTTTGGTGTTTCTGGTGCGAACGGAGGTGCCGGTGACGGACTGTGATCCGTTGGACGGTCGGCCCGTGGATTTATTTGTGGTGGTGTTGACGCCCGAGGGTGAGCCGGGGCTGCATTTGCGGTTGCTGGCCAGCATTGCGCGGGTGTTGTCGGATCCGGCCAAGCGAGATGCGTTGGATCGGGCGGAGGGAGCACGGGCGGTTTTGGCCGCGCTGGAGTGAAGGGGGCGAGGTCTTCGCCGGGCGAGGGGTCTGGCTCGATCAGATCCAGTCGGGGAGCCGGGTGCGAACGCGGCAGCGGAGTCGAGAGAGAAGGCTATAGAGGCCGAAGTAGGCGCGGTTGACGTAGATGGAATCGGGGGAGCCGCGGGCACCGCGGGTGCGGCGGAGAACCGGATGGGTGCGGCTTTGTTCGCCGAGGTCATAGATGGCGCGCATGAAGTTGGGGTCGGAGAAGTCAAAGGAGCCCAGGCGGAAGGGACGCGCGAGGAGTTCGACCGAGGGGCGGACGAGATCGAGGATGGCGCGGCGGAAGTCGGGCGGATCGTCGGGGAGAAGGACGCCGAGGTCGGCGAGTGCGGCGAGGAGAGCGGGTTCGTTGTCGAGGAGATGGGGATCGAGGAAGCGGAAGTTGGCGTGATAGAAGGCGGTGTCGAGGTGTTTGGTGCAGCCGAAATCGAGAACGGCGAGGGATTGCCCGGAGACGAGGAAGTTACCGGGATGAGGGTCGGCATGGAAGAGGCGGAGGGTGTGGATTTGGTGGTCGTAGAAGTCCCAGAGGATTTGGCCGATGTGGTCGCGGAGGGTTTGGGGTGGGTCGGAGGCGGCGAAGGCGTCGAGGGTCTGGCCTTGGATCCAGTCCATGGTGAGGATTTTGGCGGAAGAGAATTCGTCGTAGTAACGGGGAAAAATGAGGGAGGGAAGGTGTTGGCAGGCTTGGGCGATGTCGCGGGCCCGACGCAATTCGAGGGTGTAGTCGGTTTCTTCGAGAAGGCGGGTTTCGACTTCGCGGATGTAGTCGGCGACGTCACGTTCGGTGACGCCCATGATTTGGAGGGCGAGCGGTTTGACGAGGGCCAGGTCGGAGCGGAGACTTTGGGCGACGCCGGGGTATTGGATTTTGACGGCGAAACGGTGGCCGTTTTTGGTGGCGAGGTGGACTTGGCCGATGGAGGCGCCGTGGGCGGCTTCGGGACAGAAGGTGTCGAAGATGTCGAGGGGGTTGCGGCCGAGTTCTCGGCGGAAGGTTCGGGCGACGAGGGGATAGGAGAGGGGCGGGGCGGAGTATTGGGCCTGGGCAAAGAGGGAGGCGTAGGCGGGGGGAAGCAGGTTTTGGTCGATGCTGAGCATTTGAGCGACTTTGAGGGGGCCACCTTTGAGGTAGCTGAAGGTGGCATAGACTTCGGAGGCGTTGGCGCGGTGGAGTTCGTCGGGGTCGGCGTCTCCGCGGACGGCGTGGCGCGCGTAGTGTTTGAGGTAGTTAAGACCGACTTTGGCTCCGGTGGCGGCGAGGGCCGCGCCCCGGGTGAAGGGGTGATCGGCGATCCGGTCTTGGCCGGGGGCGGCGGCAGGCATGGGCGAAGAGTTCAGTTCGCCGGACGGGCCGAGGTTGTTGGGGCGAGGAAGCGGGCGAGGTCGAGGGCGGAGTCGAGGGCACCGGAGGAGATGAGGTCGAAGGCGAAGCGGGCGGATTTTTCCCAGAAGGCGTCGGTGCGCTCGAAGCCGGGGCTGGTGTCGCGGAGATGAAAGTCGAGGGTGCTGCGAAGGACGAGGTAGAGTCCGTCGGGGTAGAGGGTGCGGAGTCGGCCGCGTGGGGCGATGGTGCCGGCGGCGGTGCCGAGTTCGATGAGTTCGTTGAAGTGATCCCGGATTCGTTGCCGAAAGCCGGAGAGCCAGGCGGGGTGGCACCAAGGGGAGAGGTTCCGGAATCGGAAGAGG
>JBDNCR010000309.1:0-3227 GCA_046719555.1 Verrucomicrobiia bacterium
GTGCCCGAGATTGGCGGCGTCTTCTGTGTCAACCGTTCCACCAAGACCCCGAACAGGCGTTTCAACGCTTTCAGCATCGCGTTGGGCCATTTTCACAACGCCAACGCCTACCGCGATCACTTCACCCGCGCGTCCTATGATCTGGGCAACCCAAAAATCGTGGATGGATGGAACTGCGATGGCCGGCCCGGCTATGGGGGAGACTGCGCCGCGACCGTGCAAACCCGCGTGGAATTGAGGCCGGGAGAAACCGCGCGGGTGGATTATGTCCTCGGTCAGGCGGGCTCCATCGACGAGGTGCAGCAGCTCAGGCAAAAGCTTTCCCCGGAATGGATCGACCAAGCGTGCGCCCGGGTCGCGGCCATCGAGAAGTCCCGCGCCTCCGCCTTCCGCATCCAGATCGGCCATCCCCAGTATGAGGGGCTGTTCAATATTTTCCTGAAAAAGCAAATGTACACCTACCTGGTGAACAAAAGCGGATTTCGGGACAATCTGCAGATTGATATACCGCTGGCGATGTGTGATTACCCGGCCGCGGAGGCCAATTTCCTGCGGGCGCTGGCATCGCAGTATGCCTCCGGCTCGGTGCCCCACGGTTTTCGACCGCTCAACCGCCTGCAATACTCGGATAAGCCCAGTTATATTCTGATGACGCTCCCGGCCCTGTTGAAGGAAGGCGGCGACTTCTCCCTCCTGGAACGCGAGGTGCCCTTTTTTGAGTCGTCGGAGAAAGGTTCTGTCTGGGAACACGCCCTGCGGGCCATGCGCTTCCTGGCGCGGGACACGGGCCACCATGGGTTGTGCGACCAACACCACGCCGATTGGAACGACGGCCTCGAAGCGACCGCCGAGGCGGGTGCGCGGGAATCCGTGTTTGTCACCATGCAGCTCTGCCACGGGTTGCGGGAGATGGCCGGGATCGCCCGCCGTATCGGCGACGTCGGTGTCCGACAGGAGGCGGAATCGCTCTATCAAACCTTCAAAGACCGATTGAATGAGGTCGCATGGGACGGTGAATGGTATGTGCGGACGATTTGTGGCGACGGTTACAGAATCGGCTCGAAACGTTGTGCCTATGGCCAGCTTTACCTGAACCCTCAGGTCTGGGCGGTCCTCAGCGGGGTGGCCGATCCGGAACGTGCCCGGGCCATCATGCGTGTGGTGGATGAGCGTCTGGAGACCGATATCGGATTCAAAATCTGCTCGCCGCCTTATGCCGCCTACGACGCGCGGGTGGGACGGATGTCGGACAGCATGCCCGGCGCCAATGAGAACGGCGGCTGTTACAATCACGCAGCCGGCTTCAAGGGTGTGGCCGACTGCCTCCTCGGCCGGGCCGAAGAAGCGTGGCGGACTTTCATCAAGGTGACCCCCGGCAGTCCGCAAAATCCGGTTTCAAGATCCGGTGCGGAGCCGTTCAGCTACGTGAACGCCTACTCCTCCGTTCCGCAAATCTACGGCAAGGCCGGGCTGCCCTGGCGGACCGGCAGCGCGGGCTGGTTCGCCCAGCTTTTGATAGAATACATTCTCGGAGCCCGCCGTTCTTACGACGGGCTCGTGATCGATCCCTGTCTGCCGCGGGCTCTGACCCAGGTGGCCGTGACCCGGAAATTCCGGGATACCGTCTACCAGATCCAGATAAACAACACCACAGCCGCCTCCGGCCAGCCGCGCATTCGCGTCAATGGCAGCATGATCGATGGTAACGTCATTCCGCCCATGCCCGGCTCGGTCTGCAGGGTCGAGGTCAATCCCCCGGACTGAATCGAGGTCGCTGCCAAAAACCGAAAACCGTGACGGCAGGATGACCCGCGATCATTCGCCAGGCTGCTTTGCAACCATCCCTCCGAACCTGAGAGCCTGTTGACCCCGAGCTGTTCGTCAAGGGGTGGTAAACGTGACGGTTTTCTCGGCCTCGGGCGAGGGCATCGTGGAAATGCCCCGGCTGGTGAAAGCGCGGGCGGTGATCAAATGCGAGCCCGGATCGATGTTGAACCGCCCGGTGTTCCACGGCAGGGAGAAGCCGCTCGCGGCATCGGTGCTGGAGCCAATATAGTGACGGTCGTAATAATACTTCACCATCCAGGTGTTCGGACAGGCATCGACGCTTAGGTTCACCGTCTGTCCAAGCTTGATGGCATCCTCCTGCGGCAGTTGCAACTTCACCTTGGGACGCGGCAGTGGCTCATAGGGTCGGAAGCGGTCAATCAGTGTCGCATGGGTAAACGCGGCGTGCATGAGATTTTGGTGCACGGTGAACTCCGCCGAGGAAATGGCATAGGGATTGGGGAAGCGCCATTCACCCACCGGAAAGAGCGTATCATTGCCCGGGCCGTCCCCCAGCGAGTCCCTCGGCGCCCATTTTGGGATGGAACCCGCATTGCGATAGACCGGACCCATCCCATCCCAAGAAGCGCCAACTTTTCTCCAGATGATGGGATAGGCTGTCGAACGGGAAAAATCCTCGTCTCCACTGAAACCATATTGTTGCCCGAAAATATCGAAGGAGGCACGCGAGCCATAGGTCGTGTAGCCCGGTAAGGCCATCAGTCCGTAAACCGGGTGGTTAAAATCGAGAAGGAAGCGGGCATCGCGGTGAAAGACCGCGAACTCACCGCGCCAGCCCAGGCCGCTGAGATAGACAAAGCTCATCTGGTTGCCGCCCAGGGTGTAATCGGCGGCGAACTGCGCGGCATGGTCGTGCCGCACGTCACCCAGCATGGCATTGGGAAAGGTCGCGGTGCCTTTGCTGATGAAATCGGCCACGCGCGGGATGAGGGTGCGCGGGGTGCTCAGGGAGCCGGTGTGGATGCGCTGCTGACGGGTCAGGTGGGTCGGACGGAATCCGCGCCCGAGTCCCTCGCGCAACCAGAGGCCGGGCATGTCCTCATTGCCGGTGCCGGTCATGCGGGCGTGGAGTTTCTCCTGAAGCTGCCGGTTCAAGCCGGGGTGGTCCGGCGGCAGGATGGCGAACAGACAGGCGGCCAGGACGCGGTGGCTGGGATCGTTCCAGAAATCGATCCAATGCCAGGGATATTCATCCAGGGTGAAGGTCTTCACAAAGTCGTCCTGATATGCGGTGTCTCCGGTGGCCCGGTAAAGCCCGAGTGCACCCATCATGAGATACTCGTCGTCTGCCCCTTTCGCTTTGGCCCACTGGAAGGCGTCTTTGGCCTCGTCCAACCAGTCTTGCACCATGGCTGCATCCACGCCCGCGCGCCGCAAAC
>JBDNCR010000031.1:0-9691 GCA_046719555.1 Verrucomicrobiia bacterium
CGATCGCGACTTCTTCCTCACCAAACTCTCCACCTTCCTTGGACACCCCTACGGCAAGCCCCTTAACCCAACCGGGTAATCCCTCCCCCCAAGCCCTCCCTTCCGGAACCAACCCCCGCAACCTGCGAGCCCCCGCGAACCGGCTCACCCTTGCCCAAGAGCCAAGCCCCGGAACGGCCTAACCCTCAATCGTGTTAATCTCCACTGGCTCCACCGCCACCCCCTTGGCCTCCAGCCACGCAATCGCCTCCTTCACCGTCTGACGTTCCCCCGTCAGCTCAATCGCCATGATTCCGCCCGTCGCATGAATCGTCGCCTGGCGAATGTTGAACACCACATCGAAAGCCTTGCCCATCGAATAAACCAACGGCTCCGTCGCCGTCGGCCCGGAAAAATTCAGCCAATACCGACCGGTGAACGTCGCCATGACTCTCAGCCTCCTGCAATCGCCGGGACAATGCTCACCTCATCCCCAGGCTTCAAGGCCGTCTGCTTATCATCCAGAAAACGCACATCCTCACCGTTCAGATAAAAATTCACAAACCGCCTCAAGTTCCCATCCCCGTCGACCAAACGATCCTTCATCCCGGGATAAGCCGCATCTAGGGCCGTCACCAACTCCTCAATCGTTCCCGCCTCCACCGTGACGGTATCGGCGTTTTGGGTCAAGTTTCTCAACGGCGTCGGAATACTCACAGCAACACTCATGATGATCTCCTCAAACGGTCCGGGTTCAGCTCAAATTTGTCAATGCTTTCGGCTCAACCGGCCGCCAACACTCCATCCCCGGCCACCAACGCATCAAACTCCCGCAAACTCGGGTGAATGCATCGCGGGGCCGGCAATGAAGCCTGCACCGCCTCTGCCGTCTTTAACCCATGCCCCGTAATGCACAACACCACCCGCTCCTCCGCCGGGATCTTTCCCGACGCAATCAGCTTCTTGGCACAAGCCACCGTCACCCCTCCTGCCGTCTCCGCAAAGATCCCCTCCGTCTCCGCCAGCAAACGGATTCCCTCCACAATCTCCGCATCCGAAGCGTCCTCCGCTGCTCCTCCGGTCTGCTGCATCACCTTCACCGCATAATAGCCGTCTGCCGGGGTCCCAATGGCCAATGACTTGGCGATCGTCTGTGGTTTCGGCACCGGTCGGATGATATCCCGTCCAGCCTTCATGGCCTCACTAATCGGGTTACATCCCGACGCCTGCGCTCCGTGAATAACAAAACGGCGCTCCTCCACCAGCCCGGTCTTCACCCACTCCCCGTAGGCCTTATGAATCTTGGTCAATAACGACCCACTCGCCATGCACACCACCGTGTGGGCCGGAATTTCCCAGCCCAGTTGCTCCATGATCTCATAACCCATCGTCTTGGATCCCTCCGCATAATACGGACGCAGATTCACATTCACAAAACCCCAACCATATTTGCCCGCGATCTCCGAACACAACCGATTCACCTGATCATACGGCCCGTGAATCCCCACCACATTCGTTCCATACACCAGACTGTTCAACACCTTGGTCTGCTCCAAATCCGCCGGGATCAACACGTAACTCGCCATTCCCGCCGAAGCCGCATTGGCCGCTACCGAATTGGCCAAATTCCCCGTCGAAGCACAGGCCACAATCTTGAACCCCAACTCCCGCGCCCGCGACAACGCCACCGACACCACCCGATCCTTAAAACTCAATGTCGGATAATTCACCGTGTCGTTCTTCACAAAAACCTCTCGCACCCCCAACGCCCGCGCCAACCGATCCGCCTTCACCAACGGCGTGAACCCCACCTGCAAACCCACCGTCGGCTCCCCGTCAATCGGCAAAAACTCCCGATACCGCCACATCGATTGGGCTCGACCCTCAATCAAACGGCGCGACACCCGGCCCTTGATCTTCCCGTAATCATAATCCGCCTCCAACGGCCCAAAATCATACTCGCAAACGTGGATGGCCTCCTTCGGATACAGCCGACCACACTCCCGGCATTTCAAATGACTAAACAGCGCCTCACTCATGATCGTTCCTTCTTTTTCCTCATTCACCCCTCCGAAAGCCGCACGCTGTTCCCCCGGAAAAAGAAGCGGACGCCCAGGTCCTCTCCTTATCCGTCCCCGCCGAAGCGAAGCTGGGTTTGGCACCTGGACGCCCTGACCTCTCAGCCAGAACCGGTTGCCGCAGCATCTCAGGGCCAGTCCCTCCGCTGCTCTCGATAAGGTCCGAGGAGCAAACCGATCCCCGTCCCCCTTGTCAAACGTGAATTCTCGTCCACCCAAACCCCTTGACGCCTCCCCTCAACTCCGAAAGGGTAATCCTCATGCCCCCACCCGACATCGTCTGCTTTGGCGAAATGCTCTGGGACTGCCTCCCCGAAGGCCTCTTCCCCGGAGGCGCCCCCATGAACGTCGCCATCCACCTCGCGGCCCTCGGTCAACGTCCCCGAATGCTCTCCGCAGTCGGCGACGACTTTCTCGGTCACGAACTCCTGCGACGCCTCCAAGCCCGCCAAGTCGACACCTCCGCCATCCACTGCCACCCCACCCTCCCCACCGGCGTCGTCCTGGCCTCTCTTGACCCCTCCGGAAACGCCTCCTACGAGATCCGCTCCCCGGTCGCTTGGGATCACATTCCCCCTCCCCCACCGGACCTGCCCCCACCCTCCGCCATCGTCTTCGGCTCACTCGCCCAACGATCCCCCCACAATCGCAGTTCCCTTAACTCCCTCCTCAAGCTCGCCTCACCCTCCACCCTCCTCGCCTTCGACATCAATCTCCGCCCTCCCTTCGATTCTCTCCACCTCGTCCGCGAACTTGCCGCCTCCGCCACCCTCCTCAAACTGAACGAACACGAAGCCGCCCAACTCACCGGCCAAGCCGGTCCCCCCGAAACCCTGGCCCGTCAACTTGCCCACACCTTCCCTCACGCCGCCATCTGTCTCACCGCCGGCGAGCGCGGCGCCGGTCTTCTCCGCAACCACACCTGGACCTGGCAAGACGCCCCCCGCATCCAAGTGGCTGACACCGTCGGAGCTGGCGACTCCTTCCTTGCCGCCCTTCTTCACGGCTGGCTGCTCCACGAACCATCATCCACCATCCTGAACCGAGCCGTTCATCTCGCCGCCCATGTCGCCTCCCAACGCGGCGCCACCCCCAAGCTCCCTCCACTCCCAACCGCATCCCTCTCCTCCCGATCCTAGGTTACCCCTCCAGCCCTCCCCCCTCCCAACACCACCCCGACTGCCCGAGGCGGGACTCGAACCCGCACGGAGATTGCTCCCCTCAGGATTTTAAGTCCTGTATGTCTGCCATTCCATCACTCGGGCCCAATCGATTCAGTTAACCTCAGCGCCCACTGAAAAGCTCCAACAAATTTCGCGGCTCCGCCCGCTGATACTGAAGCTGATTATCGTAAAACACCCGCACAATGTACCCATAATACCTCCGCTCCGGCTCCTCCGGCACCGCTCGGTAAATCGTCCGCAACGTCTCCCCCTCCGCCCGGTTAAAATCGGGCTGCCCACTCAAAAACTTCGCCTCAATCTTGGCCGGCTCCAGCCGCCCCCCATCGATCTGATCATAAACAAACACCTGAACCCGCAACTTCGACGGATCCACCGGAATACTCCGATTCGCCGACTTCAACAAAAAATCCCGCTGAATCTCCTGCGGCACTTCCGGTAACGGCTCCGGCACCGTCCTGACATCCACCACCGTCACCCGCCGGTCCACCCCCTCCAACAACGCCTCCTCCCGTCGTCGGGCCTCCTCCTCCAACCGAAGCGCCTCCTCCAACAAAATCGACCGCTCCCGCGCCAACCGCACCGTCGGATCCCCCTCCGGTGCCACCTCAATCACCTGCTTCCATCGCTCAAACGCCGCCCCCCGATTCCCCCGCGCCTCCTCCAACATCGCGTAATTCGTCAACGTCAACAGATCGTTCGGCTTCAAATCCAACGCCTGTCTCAACGCCACTTCAGCCATCGGAAAATCACCATTCCTCCGAAACAACCGCGCATCCTCATTCAACTGCCCCACCTGCTGCTCCACCGCCCCACCCACGCCCAACGATAAACGCCCCTCCGGCCGCGCGTCCAGAGGACTGAGCGGATCGGCAGGTTTCGTCGGCTCCTTCACCTCCTCAATCGGCGTCACCACCGCCACCACCTCCTCACTCAATTCCGGTCCCACCTTCTCAATCGTCACATTTTGCCGAAACCAGAACGCCAACCCCAAAGCCACCAACTGCATCAACACAAACAAACCCACCACATACACCGCCACCGCATAGGTCTTCGGCCGCAAACGCTTCTGGTAGTCCACCTCCATCTCCGGCCGAACGTTCTCCTCGGACATCCCGGTCAACGTAACAGACCTTTCCTGCCCCGTCACCTGACAAAACCGCCCACCCATCCACCCGGACACCGGGCAACCCGCCTCCCCACCTCAATCCTCCTCCGCCTCCTCCGGCGGCTCCGGTCGCCACCGCTTGGCCACGTAAGGCCGAAAAAAACCATACAACAAATACGCCGTGAACAACACGGCCAGCGAATATCGATACGTCACCGCCACCGCCGCCAACAACACCACCGCCCCCAAAATCTTCGGAATCGGGCGGCGACTCCGCCAATCCAACGACTTAAAACTCGGATACTTGAACCCGCTGAACATCATGAAACTTAAAAACACCATCAACCCCGCCAGCGCATACTTCCAATTCCCCAAATTCCTCTCCTCCGCGTAAAAGTTCAACAACGCCAGAGTAATCGACGCAATCAACGCCGCTGCCGCCGGAATCGGAAATCCCGTAAAATCCTTCAACTGCTCCCCACCATCTGAGGCCGCCGCCAACACGTTGAAGCGAGCCAAGCGAAAGGCCCCAAACGCCAGATACATACACGCAATGATCCAACCCAACCGCTCGGGCAACTCCGCCAACACAATTTTAAACAACAACAACGCTGGAGCGACCCCAAACGAAACAATGTCGGCAAGTGAGTCCAACTCCCGCCCAAAGGCCGACTCCTGCCCCCCCAAACGGGCCAGCCGCCCATCCAAACTGTCGCAAATAAACGCGCCCAAAATAAACAAGAGGCTCCGTTCATAATACTGCAGCCACTCCGTCCCTGAGTTCTGCTGCATCAACATCGTCCCCTCCATAATCTGCAAAATCGCCAAAAACCCAAAGATCAGGTTCCCTGCCGTCATCATCGTCGGCAGCAGATAAACCAATCGGACCTCCCCTCCCCTCACGGCCCACCCGCCTTCCAACGCGCCACCACCGTGCTGCCCCCCTTGACCCTCTCGCCTGCCTTCACCAAAACCTCGCAGCCCAAGGGCAGATACAGATCCGTTCGGGAACCAAACCGGATCATTCCCACCCGCTCCCCCTTCGACACCTCATCCCCCATCTCAGCCCACGCCACAATTCGTCGGGCAATCAAACCCGCAATCTGCCGCATCACCACCGGTCCTCGCCGACTCTCAATCAACCAAGTCCGATGCTCGTTCTGCACATCCACCGCCGGATCTCGCGCATCCAAAAACCGGCCCCGCTCATACACCACCGCCGCAATCCGTCCCGCCACCGGCGCCCGGTTCACATGCACATCAAACACCGACAAAAAAATCGCCACCCGCACCCGCTTCTCCTTTGAAAACCACCGCTCCTCCTCCTCCACCACCGAAATCACCTTCCCATCCGCTGGACTGACAATATCCAACTCGTCCGACGAAATCGTCCGCTCCGGATCACGGAAAAAATACAGCACGTAACCTGCCGCGAGCCAGAACGGCACACTCCACCAGGGCGACGCCAGCCACGCCAGCGCCGCCGCAATCACCAACACGTAGAGAAACGGGCGAGCTTCGCGGTAAGCCACCGTCTTGGGATGGAGCTCAGCCCCCGTTTGTCAAGCGGCGATCACTCGCCGTCGATCTCGTCGAGGATATCCCCGAGCGCGTTGTAGAGGTCTTCCAGACCCTCGTCCGGCACGATGATCGTATCCCGGCGACCACCCACATCCTCGGTGATCTTCAAAAACCGGCCCCGTTCATTCTCTTTCAGGTCCAAGAAGAAAATCTTCCGACCCATTTCCAGCTTAATGCTCTTCAGCGCGTTATCTTCCATGCGCATTCCCTTTCCTCATGATTCCACGTTTGACTTACTTACTTCCCCAATCCGGGGACCCATTCTTCAATAAACGGCTTGCGCGTATTGTAAAGCGCCAGCCGTTGTTCCATTTCGGCACGCCGGTCCGTCTCCGGAAAAAGCTTCAGCCCTTCCTGGATCATGTTCCGCGCCATCTGGAAATTCCCCATCTGCGCGTAACCAGCCGCCAAAATATCATACGTCTCCGCCGAAGGACTCTCCCTCAGCAGCTTCTGCCCCAGCATGATCGCACGAGGCCCGTCCCGAAACTGCGGAAACGGATTGGTCCCGTAAAACCATGCCAAGGTCATAAAATCCGTCCGCGATCGCGGCGTCACCTCCGTTGCCCGCTTCAAATCCCGAGCCACCTCGCGCGACACCCCAATCTTCGCCCCACAAAATGCCCGCCGAATCAAAATCGCAGGCGACTGATCATTCAACTCCATGGCCTTGGTATACAACTCGTAAGCCGCCGCATAATCCTTCGCCCCCTCCCGCTCAAACGCGGCCAACACCAACTTCCCAAAGGCCTCCCGGTCAAAATCCACCTCTCGCGCCACCGCCGTAACAGCTAGCACCATCACCACCACACCCGCCCAACCGGCTTTCCAGCCCCGCACCAACCTCACCATCCATCTCATTTACTCACCTCCTCCATCTTTCGCAAGCAGGAATCACGTCCCCATCCCCTCACCTATTCCTTGCCTTCCGGCGCCCACCCTGTTTCCATCCTCCCGCCATGTCTTCCCCCATCTCCCTCCTTGTTATGGCCGCCGGCATGGGCAGCCGATTCGGTGGCCTCAAACAAATGGAACCCGTCGGCCCCTCCGGCGAAACCCTCCTCGATTACTCCATCTTCGATGCCATCCGCGCCGGATTTGACCGCATCGTCTTCCTCATCCGCAAAGACTTCGAACCAGAATTCAAACAACGTGTCGGCCAGCGCTTCCACGGAAAAATCGACGTCGCCTACGCTTTCCAAGCCCTCGACGACCTTCCCCCGCCCCACCGCCCTCCCAACGACCGCACCAAACCCTGGGGCACCACCCATGCCATCTGGTGCGCTCGCAACACCATCTCCGGCCCCTTCGGCGCCGTCAACGCCGATGACTTCTACGGCCGCGACGCCTTCGCCCAACTCGCCACCTTCCTCAAAAACCGACCCACCACCACCCCTCGGCCCCTCCACGCCATGATTGGCTACCGCCTCGACACCACCCTCTCCGATCACGGCACCGTCGCCCGTGGCGTCTGCCGCCTCCGCCCCGACGGCTTCCTCGCCGCCGTCGAAGAAATGCTCAAAATCGAACGCGTCGGCGACCGCATCCTCAACCGCCAAGACGGCCAACCCGAAACCCCCATCGACGGCTCCTCCTGCGCCTCCATGAACTGCTGGGGATTCGGGCCCGACATCTTTCCCGCTCTCGAAACCAGCCTCCTCGACTTCCTCTCCACCCACAGCGCCGACCTCAAAGCCGAGTGCCTCATCCCCACCACCGTCAACCACCTCGTCGCCTCCTCCACCATCGACCTCCAAGTCATCCCCACCACAGCCTCCTGGTTCGGCATGACCTACAAAGAAGACGTTCCCCTCGTCAAAGCCTCCATCGCCCAACTCGTCGCCCAAGGGGAATATCCCTCCGCCCTCGCCTAACCCCACCCCGCTGTCGCACAAAATTTTCAAACCTCCGCATTGCCCTCCGCCCCGATTTCTGATACCCCTCTAAACAAGATGCTTAGATTAGAGGTCTGGCTCACCATTGCCATCCTCCTCGCCCTCGACGCCACCTCCGGCCTTGGCGAAACCGCGCCCTCCGGTCGCTCCTCAACCGCGCCTCCCCCGACCCCACCCCCACCAGAACGACCCGTCACCCCACCTCCCGCTCCCGAAACCTCCGTCCCCCGACCCTCTCCAACCCCCGACTACAAACCTCCCAGCCGACCCGAGATCACTCCACCCTCCTCCACCCGCCCAATCCCTCCAAAACCGTCTGCCGGAGACGCGGCCCGCGAACTCTTCAAACAATCGCCTAGCCGACCCACCACCAACCCCGAACCCAAAGCAACCCCTGCTCCCGTCCAAAAACGTCTTCCCTCCACCCCCCAAACTCTCGCCCCTCCAATCCCTCCAGAAACCCTGGAACCGGCTCAGCCTCGCCTCTCCGACCCGGTTGCACCTCCTGTTCCAAACCTTCCCGCACCCGTCCCCCAAAAAGGAGAAGGACCCGCCCCTCCCACTCCCGGTCCATCGGAAACGCAAACCTCCATCCGCCAAGACATTGGGAGCGCCTTACAAATTTTGGGCGGAATGGTGGGAGGGAAAACGGGAGGCGCTCTGGCGGGCGGAGGCAAGGCCATCGCAGCGGAAACCGCCAAAGAAGGTGCACAAGGGATCGCCGAGGGAGTTGGCCTCGGACAATTTGGAGAAGCCATCGGATCGGTCGCCGGAGCCATCAACGGCGAAAACTCCTGGGGAGAAGCTTGGACCAAAACCGCTGAGGTCATCGGTGCCGCCGCCGAAAGCGCCGCTGGAGGTTTCCTGGCTGAAGTCATCCTTGGTGCCATCGGCGTCGGCGCGGGCGGTTTTCTCGGCTTCCTCATCGTCGCCGCCGTCGGAGCCGCTGTCGGCTGGCTCGTTGATTGGATCGTCGACCTCGTCACCGGCGGCTCCGAAACCCCCTCATCTCCAGACCAAGAAAACGCCGACTCCTCTTCCTCCTCTGACTCGTCCGACCAAGACTCTGGAAGCGACGACAAAGACCAGGACAAAGACAAAGAGAAGGAAAAGGAGAAAGACGAAGATCAAGGTGACGAGGCTCCCACGGATCCCAAGGATGGCGATGGGGGCGGCGGCGATGGCAGCAGCCACGGCGATTCCGGTGCGGAGAAACCGAACATTTCCGGCAAACCCAACCACCTTATCGAAATCGAACCCCCCAAATCTGAAGCCGCAAAAAGTCACCTCGCCCAATCCATCATGTCAGGCCAGGCTCAGGGCGTCTTCCTCCAAGCCAAAGGCATCACCGGCAACCCTGAAGACGTGATGACCAGCGTCAGTCAACCCGGAAACGATGGGGAAGACGCTCCAGCCCCCGGCACCGGTCCCGGCAGCAAGAAAAAAGGTCCCCCGAAACCCGGCGACGCCAAAGACCCGCCCCCCTCCTCCCCGTCCATGAAGCAGGGCGAAGGTGAAGGCTGGGAACTCCTCAACCACCCGAAAGCCAACGAGCCCGCCAAAGTTGCCGACGCCAAACTTTCCAATCTCACCAAAGGCCCTAACACCTCCCCCGCCACCAAAAATAAAGCCCCGTGAAACGCTCGCCTCTCCCCCAGCTCATCTTTGCCGCCGTGGGCCGCTTCATTATTCTCACCCTCCTCTTCCAATTCCTCTTCGGCTTCTTCACCGGACTCTTCGCGGCCCTCTTCTTCCCCGTCCCTGCACAATCCCCTACCGTCACCGGCCTTCAAGCCGCCCTCACCCTCTCCTCCTCCCTCCCTTGGCTCCCCACCTTCCTCGCCGCCGCCATCACCGCCTTCCCCCTTC
>JBDNCR010000310.1:0-3213 GCA_046719555.1 Verrucomicrobiia bacterium
TCACCGCCACCACCGGCACCCAAACCTACAACGTCCCCGGCAAACGCCCCACCAACCCTGAAAACGTCGAAGTCAAAGTCTCCCTCTCCAACCAAGCCATCTACGTCATGGAAGGCGACAAACCCCTCCTCGTCACCGCCACCAACTCCGGACGGCCCGGCAAAGAAACCCCCACCGGCCACTTCCGCGTCTACCTCAAAAAAATCGACAAACGCTCCGGCACCTACGGCTTCTGGAAACGCGGCGACCACATCCAACCTGGAATCCGCCACCAACCTCCGCCAGGAACCGGCTGGACCTACATCGGCTATCCCCTCACCTGGTGGGTCGAATACGCCCCCGCCTACGGCTTCCACGAGGGCTCCATCTGGCCCCAACCCCGCACCGCCGGATGCCTCCGCATCCACCGCAACGTCGCACCCACCTTCTACGAAATCGTACCCATCGGCGCCCGCGTCCACGTCGCCCACTCCCAGCCCCTCGACGCCACCCTCGGCAAAAATATCCCTCGCCCCACCGACTACGCCGAACCCGATCCTCCCGTCTCCTTCCTCATCTCCCCCGACTACTTCAAAAACCTCCCCGGCCCCACCCTCCTCAACTAATCCCCTCCTCCCCTCCTCATGAACGACCCTCGGTTTGACAAACTCGCACGCCTTCTCACCACCCACTCCACCAACCTCCAGCCCGGAGAAAACGTCCTCATCGAAGCCTGGGACATCCCACCCCCCATGCTCATCGCCCTCATCCGCGCCATCCGCGCCCGCAAAGCCCGCCCCTTCCTCCACACCTACCACTCCCGCGTCGCCACCGAACTGGCCCGGGCCATCGACGAACCCTCCCTCAACCTCTCCGCCGCCCATGACCTCGCCTTCATGCGCAAAATGCACGCCTACATCGCCCTCCGCGGTGCCGACAACGTCTTCGAATCCTCCGACATCCCCCCAGAACTCTCCAAAAAAGCCGCCAAAGCCCGTCGCCCCCTCCTCAACCACCGCATCAACAAAACCAAATGGGTCGTCCTCCGCTGGCCCACCCCCGCCATGGCCCAACAAGCCATGATGAGCACCGAAGCCTTCGAAAACCTCTACTTCAACGTCTGCACCCTCGACTACCGCAAAATGCGCCCCCCCATGGAACGGCTCCGTGACCTCATGGCCCGCACCGACCGCGTCCAAATCACCGGCCCGGGCACCCACCTCACCTTCTCCATCAAAAACATCGGCGCCGTCATCTGCGGCGGCGACCGCAACATCCCCGATGGCGAAGTCTACTCCTGCCCCGTCAAAACCTCCGTCGAAGGCCACATCACCTTCAACACCCCCTCCATCTACCGCGACGGCACCCTCTGCGAAAACGTTCGACTCGACTTCTCCAAAGGAAAAATCATCCAAGCCTCCGCCTCCAAAAACCAAGATCGCCTCAACGACATCCTCGACACCGACCCCGGCGCACGCTTCATCGGAGAATTCAGCCTCGGCTTCAACCCCTACATCCTCCAACCCATCGGCGACATCCTCTTCGACGAAAAAATCGCCGGCTCCTTCCACTTCACCCCCGGCCAAGCCTACGAGGAAGCCGACAACGGCAACCGCTCCGCCGTTCACTGGGACATGGTCTCCATCCAACGCCAAGACTTCGGCGGAGGCGAAATCCACTTCGACAACCGCCTCATCCGCAAAGACGGCCTCTTTACCCTCCCCGAACTCAAAGCCCTCAACCCCGCCGAACTCATCAAACGCTGCGGCACCTGACCTCACCCGGTCCCGCCGTCCCCTCAGTTCGCCACAAAATGCGTGATTTTCCGCATCCCGTGCGGAGAATTTTCCCCAACCACCTGCCACCCTCTTCCTCCATGAGCGCCCTCGCCCAACCCATCCGCCTCATCAACACCGTCCTTCGTGACGGCCACCAATCCCTCGCCGCCACCCGGATGACCACCGCTCAAATGCTGCCCATCGCCCCCCTCCTCGACCAAGCCGGCTTCGCCGGACTCGAAACCTGGGGCGGAGCCACCATCGACGCCTGCCTCCGTTTCCTCGGAGAAAACCCCTTCGACCGACTCCGTGCCCTCAAACAAGCCGCCCCCCAAACCCCGCACCTCATGCTCCTCCGCGGCCAAAACATCGTCCAATACACCAGCTTCCCCGACGACGTCGTCCAAACCTTCGTCCGCTGCACCGCCGACGCCGGCTGCGACATCCTCCGCATCTTCGACGCCCTCAACGACCCAGCGAACCTCCAAACCGCCATCGCCGCCACCCGCGCCGCCGGCAAACACGCCCGGGGCGAAATCTGCTACACCACCAGCCCCGTCCACACCATCGAACACTTCGTCAAATTCGGCTGCACCCTCGCCGACCTCGGCTGCCACTCCCTCGCCATCAAAGACATGTCCGGCATCCTCGTCCCCGGCGTCGCCTACCAACTCGTCCGCCAACTCCGCCAAGAAACCAAACTCGACGTCGCCGTCCACTGCCACGACACCGCCGGCCTCGCCGTCGCCACCTACCTCGCCGCCGTCGAAGCCGGGGCCACCGCCATCGAAACCTCCATCTGCCCCTTCGCCAACGGCACCGCCCAACCCGACACCCTCCGCATGCTCGCCGCCCTCGAAGGCCACCCCCGCCGCCCCGACCACTTCAACCCCGAACTCCTCGCCGAAATCCGCGCCCAACTCGAACCCATCTACACCGAACTCCGCGCTTTCACCAGCCCCACCAACGAACGCACCGACGCCGACATCCTCGCCCTCCAAATCCCCGGCGGCATGCTCAGCAACTTCCGCAACCAACTGCGCGAACTCAAAATGGCCGACCGCGAAACCGAAGTCCGCAACGAAATCCCCCGCGTCCGCGCCGCCCTCGGCTACATCCCCCTCGTCACCCCCACCTCCCAAATCGTCGGCACCCAAGCCATGCTCAACGTCAAATTCGGCCCCTGGAAAAACTTCGCCCCCGCCGCACGCGACATCGCCCTCGGCAAATACGGCAAAACCCCGGGCCCCATCGACCCCGAAGTCCAGCAACTCGCCATCCAACTCTCCAAAGAAGAACCGGTCCAAGGCCGCCCCGCCGACCTCCTGCCCCCCCGCATGGACCAACTCCGCACCGCCGTCACCGCTGCCGGGCTCCCCCCCACCGATGAAGCCTGCGTCCTCTACGCCATGTTCCCCCAACAAACCACCGACTGGTTCCAAGGCAAACGCCCCGC
>JBDNCR010000311.1:0-3202 GCA_046719555.1 Verrucomicrobiia bacterium
GGGTCGGTTGCGAGTTCGGTTTGATGAGCCCCAACGGGCGGTGACGCCGGGGCAGGCTGCGGTCTGTTATGTGGGGGATTGGGTCGTGGGCGGGGGATGGATCGAGCGGGCGGAGCGACCGGTGTTGCAGGTGAGGTGAGGGGGGATGGACCCGGGGATCGTGTTGGTTTTGTGCACGGTGCCGGATCGGTCAACGGCGATCCGACTGGCCGATTTGGTTTTGGGGAAGCGGTTGGGGGCGGGTGTTTCGGTGGTTCCCGGGGTGGAATCGCATTATGTGTGGGAGGGAAAGCGGGAGGTGGCGCAGGAGTTGCTGTTGTTGATTAAGACGACGAGGGAGCGGTGGGGTGTGCTGGAGGCGGAGTTGGTGCAGGCGCATCCGTATGAGTGTCCCGAGGTGGTGATGGTTGAGGCGGCGGAGGTGATGGAGCGTTACGCGAGTTGGGTGCGGGAGGGGTCGAGAATTTGATTGAACCTTTTGGACGAAGTTCGGTCTAAATCCTTGTTACAAGTTATTCGTAATGCGGGCACGCGTTTGGGCCTTTGGGCCTGTTCCTCCTTGGCGCGTGCCCGCTTTTTTTGGGGGGGCGTGGAGGGAGGTGCGGTTGGTTAGAGGCTTTCGGAGGGGGTGGAGGGGGTCGGAGTCCGAAGAGGTTCGAGGACGGGGAGTTGGAGTTCGAGGATGGAGCCGTCGCGTCCGATTTGGAGGAGGATGGTGGCGTCGCGAGGTTCTTCTCTGACGATGTCGATGAGGTCGGCGGGTGCGGCGAGTTTGAGGCCGTTGGCGGTGAGGAGGATGTCGCCCGGGCGGACTTGGCCATCGGCTGATTCTCCGACGGCGATGACTTCGAGTCCGGAGGTGGTGGGGGGCAGGCCGGCGTTGGCGAGGGCTTCGGGGGAGGCACGAACGACGGTGAAGCCAAGGATGCGGAGGATTTGTTGGCCGGGTTCGCCGAGGGAGATGTCGACGTCGGGGAGGGCGATGAGGAGGTCGCGGGAGACGAGGATGGGAGCCTTGGCGCGGAGGGCGATGGCGATGGCGTCGCTGGGGCGGCTGTCGATGTTGATGGGGGGTGGGGCCGGGGTCGGGCGGTTGGGTTGAGGATCGAGGAGGAGGCGGGCGAAGTAGGTGTTATCGCGAAGTTCGGTGATGTGGATTTCCCGGAGTTTGAGGCCGGAACTTTCGAGAATGGATTGGATGAGGTCGTGGGTTTGCGGTCGGGGAAGTTCGATGCCGGCCAGGGCGATGGCGATGGCGCGGCCTTCGGGAAGACCGATCCAGATGGGGACGATACGGCCGCCGTCTTTTTCGCGAAGGATGGCAATGGGCGAGCCGGAACGGGTGTCGATGCCGACGGAGGCGACTTCGGCCTCGACCATGGGGGAAGGTGGGGAGGCGATGAGGGCCAGGCCGAGGGCGAGGAGAGCCGGGGTCACAAGGAGAGCATGGCGCAAGGGCTGGGGGATGCAAGGGTGCGGGTAGATTTGACGGTAGGGGGGAACCTGTTAGAGGTGGGGGCGATGAGTGAGAAGAAGGGTGGGAAGAAGGCGATGTGGGGTGGGCGTTTTCGGGAGAAGACGGACCGGGCGATGCAGGCGTTCACGAGGTCGGTGCCGTTTGATCAGCGGTTGTATCGGGAGGACATTGCGGGGAGTTTGGCGCACGCGGCGATGTTGCGGAAGATTGGGGTGCTGACGGCGGGGGAGTTGGCGGCGATCCGGCGCGGGTTGCTGGCGATTCGGGGTGAGATTGAGGCGGGGCGGTTTGAGTGGAAGGATGAGTTGGAGGATGTCCACATGAACATTGAGGCGGCGCTGACGGCGCGCGAGGCGGCTGGGGCGAAGTTGCATACGGGGCGGAGCCGGAATGATCAGGTGGCGACGGATATGCGATTGTGGGTGAAAGGAAGGATTGGGGAGGATTTGGCGGGTCTGCGGGGTTTGCAGGAGGCGTTGGTGGGTTTTGCGGAGCGGACGGAGAAGGTTTACATTCCAGGGTATACGCATTTGCAGCGGGGCCAACCGGTGAGCATGGCGCATCATGTGTTGGCGTATGTGGAGATGTTGGAGCGGGATTATGGGCGGTTGGCGGATGCAAGGAGGCGGGTGGATGTTTTGCCTTTGGGGTCGGGGGCGCTGGCGGGGAGCACGTTGCCGTTGGACCGGGAGATGGTGCGGGAGGAGCTTGGGTTCCGGGAGTTGAGTCGGAATTCGCTGGACGCGGTGAGTGACCGGGATTTTGTGGTGGAGTATTTGGCGGCGGCGGCGTTGTTGGCGGTGCATTTGTCGCGGCTAGCGGAGGATGTGATTTTGTGGTCGTCGGCCGAGTTCGGGTTTATTCGGATTGGGGATGCGTTTACGACGGGGTCGAGCTTGATGCCGCAGAAGAAGAATCCGGATATTGCGGAGTTGGTTCGTGGGAAGAGCGGGCGGGTGGTGGGGAATTTGGTGGCGTTGTTGATGGTTTTGAAGGGTTTGCCTCTGGCGTATAACCGGGATTTGCAGGAGGATAAGGAGCGGTTGTTCGACACGGCGGATGCGGTGGGAGATTCGATGGAGTTGATGGCGGCGATGATGAGGGCAACGGAGGCGGTTCCGGAGCGGTGCGCGGGGGCGGTGGCCGATCCGTTGTTGTTGGCGACGGATGTGGCGGATGGCTTGGTGCGTCAGGGGATTCCGTTTCGGCATGCGCATGAGATTGTGGGGCAGGCGGTGGCGCGGGCGGAGGCGTTGGGGTTGCCGTTGAACCGGTTGAGTTTGGAGGAGTGGCGGAAGATTGATCGGCGGATTCGTCCGGAGTCGGTGACGGTGTTTGATGTGGCGGGGGCCTTGGCGGCGCGGGAGATGGTGGGGGCACCTGGGCCGGTGCAGGTGCGGAAGGAGATTCAACGGTGGCGAGGGGTGTTTCGGGCCGAGGGGGTTGGGCGGGAGGGGTGAGAGGGGATGGGGGCAGGGATGGGGGCGTTAGGGAGGGGTGGTTTCCGGCCCGGAGTTGAGTTTGGATTCGAGGAGTTGCCAACGGGCGTAGGCTTGTTCGATTTGGTTTTGGAGGGTGTTGAGCTGGTGGGTGAGTTGTTGGGCTGAGGAGGAATCTTTCGGGGTGCGAAGGGGGTTGGCGAGTTGTTCGATGAGCGCGGTGTGGGTTTTTTCCAGGGCTTCGATTTGGGCGGGGAGTTGATCGAGTTCTTTGCGTTCGCGGTTG
>JBDNCR010000312.1:0-3187 GCA_046719555.1 Verrucomicrobiia bacterium
GCCGGATGTGAATCGGCCGGAGTATCGTGCGGTGACGTTTGATGATTTGGTGAGGGCATATCGGGAACAGGTGGAGGGGTTACTGGACGGTGGGGTGGATGCGCTGTTGCCGGAGACGACGTTTGACACCTTGAATTTGAAAGCGGCGTTGTTTGCGATTGAGGAGGTGTTTGAGGCGCGGGGGGTGCGGGTTCCGGTGATGGTGTCGCTGACGATCACGGATAATTCGGGGCGGACGTTGTCGGGGCAAACGATGGAGGCGGCGTGGAATTCGATCCGGCATGCCAAGCCGTTTAGTGTCGGGTTAAATTGTGCTCTGGGGGCCAAGCAGATGCGGGGGCATGTGGAGGAGTTGTCCCGGATCGCGGATTGTTACACGACCTGTTATCCGAACGCGGGTTTGCCGAATGCGTTTGGTCAGTATGACGAGACGCCGGAGCAGATGGCGGCGGCGGTGGGGGAGTTTGCGGCGGAGGGTTGGGTGAATTTGGTGGGGGGATGTTGCGGGAGCACGCCGGAGCATATTGCGGCGATTGCGGAGGCGGTGAAGGGGTATCCCCCGCGGCGGGTGCCGAAGGTGGAGCCAAGGATGCGGTTGAGCGGGCTGGAGCCGTTGACGGTTTGAGGGGAAGGGTGAGGAGCGAGGCGATGAGCAACAAGGCGCAAACGTTTTTGTTGATTGGAGAGCGGACGAACATTACTGGGTCGCCCCGGTTTGCGAAGGCGATCCGGGAAGAGAATTACGAGGCGGCGCTGGCGATTGCGCGGCAACAGGTGGAGAATGGGGCGCACATTCTGGATGTGAATGTGGATGAGGGGATGATCGATTCGGAGGCGGTGATGGTCCGCTTTCTGCATTTGATTGGCTCGGAGCCGGAGATTGCGCGGGTGCCGGTGATGTTGGACAGCTCGAAGTGGAGTGTGTTGGAGGCGGGGTTGAAGTGTTTGCAGGGGAAGGGGATTGTGAATTCGATCAGTTTGAAGGATGGCGAGGAGGAGTTTTTGCGGCGGGCGAAGCTGATTCGGCGGTATGGGGCGGCGATGGTGGTGATGGCTTTTGATGAGCAGGGGCAGGCGGCGACGAAGGCGGATAAGGTGCGGATTTGCACGCGGGCTTATGGGTTATTGACGGAGAAGGCGGGCATTGATCCGCAGGACATTATTTTTGATCCGAACATTCTGACGGTGGCGACGGGGATGGAGGAGCATAACCACTATGCGGTGGATTTCATTGAGGCGACGGCCGAGATCAAGCGGCTGTGTCCGGGAGCGAAGGTGAGTGGGGGCTTGAGCAATATTTCGTTTTCCTTTCGGGGCAACAATGTGGTGCGGGAGGCGATGCACTCGGTGTTTTTGTATCATGCGATCCGGGCGGGGATGGACATGGCGATTGTCAATGCGGGGCAGTTGGCGGTGTATGAGGAGATTGAGCCGGAGTTGTTGCGGTTGGTGGAGGATGTGTTGCTGGATCGGCATCCGGGAGCCACCGAAGCGTTGATTGCGTATGCCGAGACGGTGAAGGGGGAAGGGCGGAAGGAGGTGAAGGCGGAGGAGTGGCGGTCCGGGCCGGTGGAGGAGAGGATCAAGCATGCGTTGTTGAAGGGGATTGTGGATTATGTGGATGCGGACACGGAGGAAGCCCGCCAGAAGTATGGACGTCCGTTGGATGTGATTGAGGGGCCGCTGATGGATGGGATGCGGGTGGTGGGGGATTTGTTTGGGGAGGGGAAGATGTTTTTGCCGCAGGTGGTGAAGAGTGCGCGGGTGATGAAGAAGGCGGTGGCGTATTTGACGCCGTTTATGGAGGCGGAGAAGGCGGCGTCGGAGAAGAAGGGGGCGGGGCGGTTTTTGATCGCGACGGTGAAAGGGGATGTGCATGATATTGGGAAGAATATTGTGGGGGTGGTGCTGGCGTGTAATGGCTATGAGGTGATTGACCTTGGGGTGATGGTGCCGTGTGAGACGATTTTGGAGAAGGCACGCGAGCATGGGGCGGATTTGATTGGGTTGAGCGGGCTGATTACGCCTTCTTTGGATGAGATGCGGCATGTGGCGGCGGAGATGAAACGGGCCGGGTTCAAGGTGCCGTTGTTGATTGGAGGAGCAACGACGAGCAAGGCGCACACGGCGGTGAAGATTGCGCCGGAGTATGATGGGCCAACGGTGCATGTGATTGATGCGTCCCGGGTGGTGGGGGTGGTGGGGCAGTTGTTGAGTGGGGAGGCGCGGGACGGTTTTGTGGAGAGGAATGCGGCGGAGCAAGAGCGGTTGCGGGTGGAGTATGAGGGGCGGAAGCAGGGGACGGCGTTGTTGCCGCTGGCTGAGGCGCGGGCCAACCGGGTGGTGGTGGATTGGAGTCGGGCTCCGGAGGTGCCGGAGTGGCGGGGAGTCCGGACGAGGGAGGATCAACCGTTGGAGGAGTTGGTGCCGTTCATTGATTGGTCACCCTTTTTCCATGCGTGGGAATTGCGGGGGCGGTTTCCTTCGATTTTGGAGGATCCGACGGTGGGCAAGGAGGCGCGGGTGCTGTATGAGGATGCGCAGCGGATGTTGGAGGAGATTGTGGCGGAGAAGCGGTTCCGGGCCCGTGGGGTGACGGCGATTTGGCCGGCGTGGTCGGTGGGGGATGATGTTGAGGTTTTTGAAGATGAGGAGAGGACGCGGCTGTTGGGCCGGTTTTGTATGTTGCGTCAGCAGCATAAGAAGGCGGCGGGCGAGCCGAATTATTGTCTGGCGGATTTTATTGCGCCGAAGGAGTCGGGTCAGCGGGATTATCTCGGGGCGTTTGCGGTGACGGCGGGGCATGGGGTGGAGGAGTATGCGAAGGAGTTCGAGCGGGCAGGGGATGATTATCGGTCGATTATGGCCAAGGCGTTGGGAGACCGCTTGGCCGAGGCCTATGCGGAGCTGGAGCATAAGCGGGTGCGGGAGGCGTGGGGCTATGGTCGGGAGGAGGCGTTGGGTCCGGAGGATTTGATCCGGGAACGGTATCGGGGGATTCGGCCGGCCGCGGGTTACCCGGCTTGTCCCGACCATACGGAGAAGCGGAAATTGTTTGCCTGGCTGGAGGCGCCGGTGCGGGCGGGGATTACGCTGACGGAGAGCTGTGCGATGTATCCGGCCAGTTCGGTGTCCGGGCTTTATTTTTGTCATCCGCAGGCCCGATATTTTGCGGTGACGAAATTGG
>JBDNCR010000313.1:0-3152 GCA_046719555.1 Verrucomicrobiia bacterium
GCAACGCGCGTTGAAGATCTTCGAACGTCATAGCTCCCTAGCCGTGGTCACCGATGTCCTGCTGATCGATGGCTCCAACCAGCCCGGAAGTCTTCTTGAAATTGCGCGCGCTCTGGCTGCCGCCGATATTAATATCGAATACTGCTACTGTGCCACCAGCCCACAGGCCAAAAAGGGTCTGATGATTATGCGAACCTCCAACGTCGAGAAAGCGCTGCGGGTCCTCAATGCCCCGACCCCCAAGCCGTTGTCCAGGCGTCTTCCGTCGGCCCGGAAACCCGCTTGAGCTTCTCCCCTCCAGTCTTTTAACCTCCCGAGATGAAGCTGGTTGATCTCATTCGGGACGAATGCCTGCCCCGCCGCACCTGCATGTTAACCGTCGACTCCGCTCAGGGAGAAACCGGTTTTGTCTATTTTCAGGACGGCGAGATCATCGAGAGCAACACCGGCAATCTCTGGGGTGAAAAGGCCCTCGGTCTCATTCTTCACTGGCCTCTCGCCGACTACCAACTCTACGAACTGCCCATGGGAATCAAACGCAGCCTGTGGGAACCGGCAGACGATCTCATCACCAAACTGCTTAACCAACCGCCACCGGCCAACTTTTCGGCCCCGTCCGCCCCTGCGGAGGAACTTTTTTCCCAGCTCCAGATTGATCTCCAAGCCCTCTCGGGTTTCATCTGCCTTTGGGAACGGGAGCTTGGAACCTTTCGGGTTACCGCAGGTGAATGTCCCCTTCCCTACCTGACCACGTCCTGGTTTGATGAAATCGACCACCAGGCGACCATCTTCGGGAATGCCCTCGATTCGGGCCACCTCCTCCGCTGGACGTTCGAGAGTGACCACTACCGCCTCATTAAGCTTCAACACGGCTCGCGCGAGATCATCGTCCTTGCTGATAAAATGACCTCTGAGGACGAGTTTGAACGCGACTGCACGACCATTCTCGCCGCCTGCCCATGACCGAAACCTTTGTTTTGCCTGCCCTCCAGCGCCTGACGGGCATCAATCATGTCCATGCCGCCTTCGTCTTCGATAAACGGACCGGCCGCCTGGTTGCTCGGGAAGTCCCTCCCCAATACACCGACCACGCCCTGGAACAGGTGTCGCTTCGCCTCACACAAATCATCAAACCAGTCGAAGATCATCAATTCGCTTGGAAAGAAATCCGCCTCGCCTACGAGAACTTCACCGTCTGGGTTCGCACCGTCGCTGTTCGATTTAACCTGGTCATCTTCGTCGGCTCTCAAATCCCTTACACCCAGCTTCGTCAGCCGATTAACCTCGCCGTCCTCAACGTGGAGAAAGGGATCCGTGCCGAAGAAGAGAAATCTCTTCAACACGGCAAACGAACCCAGATCGCCGACCAAGCACTGCAAGCCGAACGCGACCTGTTCCGCCAATCGGGAGAGGACTCCAACCAATTCCTAGCCCGGATGTCCTCGCTGGCCCTCATTACCCATGGACCCCACGGGCCGGAGGTCATCGAACATGCCTGTCGAGAAGTCGTCACAGCCCTTCCCGTGACCGATCCGGCTCTTATGCGCCAAGTGGTTGATCTTGCCCTTACACCTCTTTCCAATCCCGATAAACGTTCGTTTTTCCAAAACGCCGCCGCCCGGCTGATCCAGCAAATGGAATGGGACGCCGCCCGGCACAAGACCTGAGCCCTTCCCGTCTCATGTCCGTCTCTGTCCGAACCGCCTGCCCTGACGATATTCCTGCCTTGGTTGACCTCAACCGGCGTGCCTACCCTCAGATGGCTGAGGACAATGTCGTCTGGGCAGAAGCTCACCTCCGATCCCATCTCCGAATTTTCCCTGAGGGCCAATTCGTTGCCGAGAAGAACGGGCGCATCGTCGGAGCCTGTGCCTCGCTCATCGTCACCGTAACGCCAGATCCTTTACGCCACCACACCTGGTCCGGGATGACTGATTCCGGTTTCTTTACCAACCATGACCCGGCTGGTGACACCCTCTACGGAGCCGATGTCTACGTTGACCCAAACTGTCGGGCGCAGGGCGTCGGCGCCGCCCTCTACGCTGCCCGCCGCGAACTCTGTCGGCGACTTAACCTCCGCCGGATCCTGGCCGGAGGACGCATCTGGAACTACTGCGACTACGCCTCCACCATGTCCGCTTACGAGTACGTCGAGCGAGTTAAATCGGGTGAAATTCACGACCTCGTCCTCTCCTTCCAACTCCGCGAAGGCTTCGAAGTCCGGGCGGTAATGAACCACTACCTTCGAGATCCCCGCAGCCTCAACCACGCCACCCTGCTCGAATGGCTCAATCCTGATTACCAGCGCCCACCCTCCGGCCCGCGCAAAGTCCGCATTGCCTGCGTGCAATACCAAATGCGCAAGGTCAAATCGTTTCAAGACTTTGCCAATCAAGTAACCTACTTTGTCGATATTGCCGCCGATTATGGCTCCGACTTTGTCCTGCTTCCTGAACTTTTTACGGTCCAACTCCTCTCCCAAACCACCGCTCTTTCTCCCCAGGATGGGATGCAGAAACTGGCCGACTTCACTCCCCGGGTTGTCAAACTCCTCTCTCAACTTGCAAAAAAATACGATCTGGTCCTGATTGGAGGCAGTCACCCCGTGCGGCGAGGAGATCGTCTCCTTAACATCTCCTTCACCTGCCTGCCCGATGGGCGCATTCTGGAGCAACCGAAGCTGCACATCACGCCAAACGAGCGGAAATGGTGGGGCCTCTCGGGCGGGGATCACCTTGCCGTCATTTCGACCCCCAAGGCCAAGATTGGCGTTCTGATCTGTTACGACTCCGAATTTCCAGAAGCCGTGCGCTACCTGGCCGACCAAGGCCTTGAGATTCTTTTCGTGCCCTTCTGCACCGACAACCGCCAGGGCTACCTCCGCGTCCGCACCTGTTGCCAGGCGCGTGCGATCGAAAACCAAATCTATGTCGCCCTCGCAGGCAACGTCGGCAACCTACCCGACGTGGCCAACATGGACGTCCAATATGGACAAGCCGCCGTCTTCACTCCCTCCGACTTCGCCTTTGCCCGCGACGGCATCGCGGCCGAAGCCCATCCCAATCACGAAACCGTTCTCATCTGCGATCTTGACCTCGACGACCTCCACGAAGCCCGCCATGCCGGCACCGTCACCCCGTGCCTCGACCGGC
>JBDNCR010000314.1:0-3140 GCA_046719555.1 Verrucomicrobiia bacterium
AACCGCGCCAAACTTCCCGCCGTCACCCCAATCGCCACCACCACCGCCCACCGCCCAAACTCCGGCGGTCGATGCTCCAGCCCGTCCAATCTCCTCCCCACCTCCTCCAACTCCAGCCTCCCCGCCGCCGCCTCAGCCACCAAATGATCCAACTGATCCAGCACCGCCACATTCACCGCCAACGCCGGCAACCGATACCCCACCTTCGTCCGAAACTCCTTCCCCGCCACCACCGTCACCAACAGCGACTCATACGTCACCAGCACATGCACCTCCCCGCCAAAACCCTCGGCAAACCGGACCACCGCCCCCTCCACCGCCTCCGTCTCCGCCCCGTTCTGCATCAACAACCGGCCCACCTGCAACGCCCGGTGCGCCAACTCCCCAACCTGATCTCCATCCATCTTCCCCTGCACAAAACCGCAGTCTTCCCTCCCGCGCCCCACTTGCAATCTTTTCTCCATCCCGCCCTGCAACCCTCACCATGGCCAAGATTTTCCTTGTTCTCGCGTAAATTATCCCCCAAAACCCTCTAACTCCACCTGGATTCCACCATGTCTGACGCATCTGAAAAACGTTCCATCATCATTCTGGTCCTGCTCGTCCTCGCCTGCGCCATCTTCGGCTTCCTCATCCACGAACACGACCAACACCTCCACGACCTCGTTCGCAAAGCCCACGAACAAGACACCCGCCTTCAGCAACGCATTGTCGCCCTCGAAAAACAAATCGCCACCCAGGTCACCAAGACCGTCGACGCCGTCGAATAAACCTGCGGAGAATCCCATGACCCGTCACCTCCCTTCCCGTCGCCTCCAAACCCTTGGCCAGGGTGCCGTCGAATACATCCTCATCGTCGGACTCATCTCCCTCCTCATCTTCCTCGCCGTCAAATACCTCGGCCAAAACATCAACCAAGCCTTCGACAAGGCAGCCGACGACATGGGCGCCATCAACAGCTCGGCCACCGGCTGACCCAATCGTCCACCGGCCTCCCGGGTTCCCCGCCCCGGTCGCCACGTCCCTTTGTGATTGCGCCTGCACTCCAACCACGCGCGGGACTCCACGGCTTCCGCCTCGCTGCAGCCGCCTCCACCCTCATCGCCCTCCTGAACGCCCCTCCGGTCGGTGCCCAAACCGCCCCCGCACCCGAAACCGTCCCGGGCGATCAACCCGTCCTCACCCTCAACGTCGGTGAGAAAAAAACCTTCCCCCTCGAGCGCCCTGCCCGCCGCATCTCCCTATCCAATCGCGGCATCATCACCATCTTCATGCCGGAACCTCAAACCGTCATCGCCACCGGAACCGCCTCCGGATTTACCGAAATGCTCATCGAATACACCGACGGCTCCCTCCAACGGGCGGGCTGGCGCGTCGTCGGAGCCACCCCTCAATTCATCGAAACCCTCGCCGAAGAACTCGAAAAATACCTCGACCCCGTCGGCCGCGTCCGGGTCGCCACCGCCAACGACAAAATCCTCCTCACCGGCGAAGTCGAAAAAGAATTCCAACCCTACTACGACCAAATCGTCTCCATGTTCCAAGACGTCGTCGTCAGCCTCGTCACCTTCACCGACAAATCCAAAGAAGCCCTCCTCCAAGAAGAAAAAGAACAGGAACAACTCCAAACCATCACCATCACCACCCCTGGCCCCAAAAGCGTCCTCTCCGTCGGCTCCCCCGTCGACATCGTCACCGACGCCCGCACCGAACAAGGCGTCCAAAAAGTCAACTTCTACCTCGGCGACACCCTCATCGGCTCCTCCTCCACCGGCCAACCCTTCGCCTTCTCCTGGAAACCTGCCGCCGCCGGCACCTACCAACTCAGCGCTGAAGCCGTCACCACCACCGGCCGCCTCGTCCGCTCCTCCCCCGTCACCGTCACCGTCACCCGTCCCTCCGTCACCCTCACCGCCCCCGCCGCCGACGCTCAAATCCCCATCGGCCCACCCATCCGCGTCTCCGCCCGTGCGGAATCCTCCGCCGGCGTCGCCCAGGTCCAATTCTTCGTTGAACTCCTCCAACCCGAAGGCACCTCGGGAGCCTCCACCGCCACCATCCCCGACGGCTCCAGCCCCATCGGCAGCCAAGACACCACCTCCCCCAACCCCGCCTCCACCCAACCCTCCGGACGCACCTCCCTCGGCATCGACACCGTCGAACAAGACGGATGGAACGCCACCTGGAACCCCACCACCCCTGGCCTCTACCAACTCCAAGCCGTCATGACCGACGCTCGCGGCGAAACCTTCGCCTCCGGCACCGTCAACGTCCGCATCTCCGGCCAAATCATCCAAGTCGACGCCGAAGTCGTCGAAATCGACCGCGACGCCGCCTCCAGCCTCGGCGTCCAATGGTTCACCGGCCAGTCCGGAACCTGGCAAATCCTCGGCAACGCCGGCGTCTCCAGCAACAACCTCTCCACCCTCTTCTCCACCACCCCCACCAGCTCCGGCTCCCTCGCCCTCACCACCCAATGGGACTTCAAAGCCCTCATCGACAAAGGCCTCGCCAAATTCCTCGCCGCCCCCAAACTCACCGTCCAATCCGGCAGCTCCGCCTCCTTCCTCGTCGGCGGGGAAATCCCCATCGTCTCCGTCACCGCCAACAGCTCCAACGTCGACTACAAACCCTTCGGCACCCAACTCACCATCTCCCCCGTCGTCAAATCCGACGACGAAATCTTCATCAACCTCACCGCCATCGTCTCCACCATCGACGACAGCATCAACGTCCAAGGCAACCCCGGCCTCAAGAAAAAACAAGCCACCACCAACCTCACCGTCAAAAGCGGTCAACCCTTCGCCGTCGCCGGCCTCTTCTCCACCGAAGAAACCGTCAACGACTCCAAAGTCCCCCTCCTCGGCGACATCCCCGGCCTCGGCTACCTCTTCAAATCCACCCAAAAAACCACCCGCAACCTCGAAACCGTCGTCGTCATGACCCCAAAAATCGTCCCCCCGGGCGAAACCAACCAATCCTCCCTCTCCCCTGACATCCAAAAACTCATGCAACAAGAAGTGGCCCGCCGCCAAGCCCTTCAGGCCGAGCGCGAAAAACTCCAACAACAAAACCCCGCCCGCTCCCCCACCCCCGCCTCACCTCCCCCCCGCTCCCCCACCCCCGCCCGGCCCTCACCC
>JBDNCR010000315.1:0-3138 GCA_046719555.1 Verrucomicrobiia bacterium
GTAGTCAATGAGTATTGCTTCGATCAGTATTGTTACCCCGAACTATAATTATGCGGAGACGTTAGAGGCCACGATTCAGTCGGTTCTCCAACCGGGGGTGCCCGGTTTGGAATATGTGGTGATCGACGATGCCAGCACGGATAGGAGCCCGGAGATTCTTCGGAAGTATGAAGGGCGGCTGCGGTGGGAGCGGTTGGAGAGAAATGGCGGTCAGTATCCGGCGATCATGCACGGCTTTGACCGGACCTCCGGGACGATTATGGGGTGGATCAACAGCGATGATGTTTTTTATCCGTGGACGCTGAGAACGGTGGTGGAAATTTTTAACCAGTTTCCCGAGGTGGACTGGATCATGGGCCTGCCGGCCAAGGTGCAGGATGGCGCGGTGCATGAGGTGGCACCTTTGCGGGCCTGGCCGCAGGGGTGGTTGCGGTTGGGCCTTTATTCGGGTGGACGGTTTGGGGTGGTGCAGCAGGAGAGTTGTTTTTGGCGTCGGAGGCTCTGGGAGAAGGTGGGAGGACTCGATCTTTCGCTTCGGTTGGCGGCTGATTTTGAGCTCTGGACCCGTTTTGCTCGCCATGCGGAGTTGCATGCATGCTCCACGCTTCTTGGAGGCTTTTCGATCACGGGAAGAAACCGGAGCCTGATTCAGAATCCAGCGTATCTGGCAGAGGTCGAGACGGTGATTGGTCGTTTGAGCAAGGAAGACAAGCGGGAACGAAACTGGATTTTGGAGGGGTTTCGACGGTTTGATTTCGTGGCTCGAGTGCCGCTGGTGCGACGGATGATGGCGGCGCAACTGGGGTCGGCGGAGGGACCCGTGGTGGTGCGAAACTTCGCAGCGAACGAGTTTAGAGTTGAGCGGAGAGTGTTTCCAATCGGTTAAGGGGGGATGAAGATTTCCATCATCATTCCGTCGTATAATCAGGCCGGTTTGCTCGAAGAGACCCTGCGGTCGCTGTTGAAGGAGGAGGGGCCCAAGGAAGTTCTGGTGGTGGACGGAGGCAGCACGGATGGATCGGTGGAGATTCTCGAACGCTATGAGACCGAACTGGCGTGTTGGGTCAGCGAACCGGATCGGGGCCAAGCCGATGCGATTAATAAAGGCCTGGCCCGGATGACGGGCGAGGTGTGGATGTTTCTGAACAGTGACGACCTCTTGGAAAAGGGAGCTTTGAGCATGGTGCGCGAGGTCTTTAGGGATGCGGCGGTGGATTGGGTGGCGGGGGATGCGCTGGTGTTTGATCAGGCGAGGGACCTTGGGGTGATCCGGCCTGAACCGCCGGGACGGATCATGGATTATCTGCGACCATGGCGGCGTGCGAGTCAGTATGTTTTCCCGTTTTCGGGTGCCTCCTTCATGCGACGTTCCGTGTTTGAGCGATTGGGCGGGTTTGATGCAAGTCTCCATTACTGCATGGATATTGATTATTACCTCCGGGCGGTTTTCCGGCTGGGGTTGGCCTATCATCATGTGCCGCAAATTTTAGCCCGCTGGCGGCGTCATTCGGACAGCAAGACCGAACGGGAGGGGGTTGCTTACGCTTTTCGAGAGGAAGAAGTTGTTTTGGCCCGGCGTTATTCGGACGTTTTAACTGAAGAGGAACGTGAGGAGTTAGGGCGTGATCTGCGGTTTGAGGAGCGGCAGACGCTGGCGCGAAAGGCGTCTTTTTGGGCGGCGTCGGGCCGACGAAACGAGGGATGGTCGATTCTTTGGAATGGGTTGTGCCGAGATCCTGCCCTTTTGAGCTTTCGTCCGTGGTGGGGTGCCGTGCGGAGGTGCTGGAGTTGGCGATGAGCCCAGGCCGGTTGATTTATTTGGTCCGCCGGGATCTGGCGCGGGGTCCGAAGGTGGCTTGGTTTGAGCATGGAGTGGGGCGAAGGATCAGACGGTGGCGGAATCCTTATGCTGGGGGTGGAGTGGGAGAGGTCCCCGTGCATGTCCTCACAGGGGTGGAACAGTTTCGGATGGTCTTGTGGATGCTGGCTTCTTGGTTTCATTTCACGGGGAGGAATTGGCAAGTGGTGGTGCACGACGATGGGACGTTGGGGAAGCATGAGGAAGCGGAGCTTTTAACCTGTGTGCCGCAAGCCCGGTTGGTTTGGGCGAAGGAAGCTGACCGGGAGGTTCAGTCTGGGTTAAGGGATTTGCCCTTGTGCCGCTGTTATCGGGAACGACACCCTTTGGCACGAAAGTTGGTGGACGTGCCGTGGTTAAGTTCGGCCGAACGATTGATTTTGTTGGATGCGGATGTGTTGTTTTTTAAGAGACCGGTCGAAATTTTGAGGTGGGTGGATGGAGCGAGTGACGGTTCTTCTTGGTTTAACGAAGATTTTCAGGAGCCGTCCCCCGTTGCGCCGGTGGAAGTGGAGCAGGCGCTGGGGTTTCCGCTTTGGCCGAGGGTGAATAGTGGCGTTTGCCTTCTGGATCGTGCGACGGTGGATCTGAAGTTTTGCGATGAGGTGATGGCGAAGCTGGATCTGCTTTCGCGGAATCTTTGGCGGGTGGAACAGTTTCTCCTGGCTGTCTGTGCGTCGCGAGTTGGGAAAGGGGGATTGTTGCCGTCAGAATATGAGGTGTCTCGGGGAGCGCGGCGTGATCCGGAGGGGATTAGTCGGCATTACGTGGGAGCGGTGCGCGACCGGTTTTATGCCGAAGGGGTGCGGGAGCTGGCGAGGGTGTTGCTGTGAGGGTTCTTTTTGCGCCGGATTATCGACGCGGTGTTCCCTATCAAGCCCGCCTGGCTGAGGCGCTGGTTCCGTTTGGATTCGAGGTGGAGTTTTTATCGGATTATCCCCGAGGATTGCCGTTGTATCGAGGTTGGCAGCGGGCGGGGCGGCCGTCTTTGGTGCATTTGCACTGGCCTGAGGCCTATTTTTACCATACGGATTGGGGCCATCGGGCGGCGCGGGTGATGCGTTATCGAGTGGATCTAAGTTTACTGCTGGGGGAGGTTACGATGGTATTAACAGCGCATAACCTTTATCCGCACAATCGGTGGCAAGAGTTTGGGGTAAAGGCGAATATCCGCCGCACGGTGGGTGCGGCAGAAGCCATTTTTGTCCATTCGGTGAAGGCAGCTCAGAAAATGGTTGAGGAGTTTGGTATCTCAGATAGCCGATGTCAGGTGATTCCGT
>JBDNCR010000316.1:0-3129 GCA_046719555.1 Verrucomicrobiia bacterium
CCCTTCACGCACCCGTAGCTCAATTGGATAGAGCATCTGACTACGGATCAGAAGGTTTGGGGTTCGAATCCCTACGGGTGCGCTTCTTTTTTGAATTGGATTTGGTCCGATGCTTTGGGGTGAGTCGGGTTGGGGCCGAGGTGCCCGGGAGGAGCTGGTGGTGGTCGAAGGTTGAGATTGGGGTTGCCCCATAGGATGGGCGAGGCTAATTCCTTCTAGCCTGAAACTAAACAAGGAGAACTCACGATGGCCATCCCCGTTGGAACCAAAGCCCCGCATTTCACCCTGAAATCCAAGAGCGGTGACGCTCTGCAAGATATCTCGCTGGCCGACCAGCTGGGTAAAAAGAACACCGTGCTCCTTTTCTTTCCGCTGGCCTTCACCAGTGTCTGCACCCAGGAGATGTGCGACATTAGCCAGGGTTTGCAGGAGTATGCGGCCCTCAACGCGGCGGTGTATGCCATCAGCGTCGATTCTCCTTTTGCGCAGGAGGCCTGGGCGCAACGCGAACGGATTACGATTCCGCTTTTGAGCGATTTGAACAAAAAGGTGTCGGAAGCTTATGGAACCCTCCTTCCCGACTTGATTGGGTTGGGTTCAGTCAGTGCTCGGGCAGCGTTCGTGATCGATAAGGAAGGGGTGATTCAGTATAGCGAGCAGACGCCGACGCCCAAAGAGCTTCCCGACTTTAACGCCATCAAGGAAACGCTGAAGAAGCTCGGCGCCTGATTGGATGGGGTGCGGAGGCTACTCTGGGGGAGGGGGCGGCTGCGGTTTGGCCTGCCCAAGGCGCTAATTGTCCATGCCCAAGATCTCGATTGTTATCCCGTTCTTCAATGAAGAAGAGAACGTGACCGCGGTGCTGCGGGAGATCCGGGAAAAGGTTCCGGAGGCAGAGATCGTGGCGGTGGACGACGGGAGCACGGATCGGACGGCGGAGTTAATCCGAGCGGAGCCGGGCGTGACGGGGTTGTTCTTTCCCCGGAATCTGGGCCAGAGCGCGGCGTTGTATGGGGGTTTGTACCGGGCCACGGGCGAATGGTTGGTGATGATGGATGGCGACGGGCAGAATGATCCGGCGGACATTCCAGCGTTGGTCGAGGCGATGAGCCGGGCGGATTTTGTCTGTGGCTATCGGCGCAAGCGGAATGATTCCTGGCAGAAGCGGGTGGCCTCGCGCATTGCCAATGGCATTCGTTCCCGCGTGCTGGGTGACGGGTGTCGGGATACGGGATGCACGTTGAAAGCCATTCGTCGGGAACATCTTCAGCACTTGGTGCCGTTTAACGCGCTGCACCGTTTTTTGCCGGCGCTGCTTCGGTCGGCGGGGCTTTCGATGGTCGAGGTTCCCGCCAATCATCGGGCGCGGCGCTTTGGCGTGTCCAAATACACCGTGGCCGGTCGGGCGTGGCGTGGGCTACGCGACCTCCTGGGGGTGCGGTGGCTGTTGAGCCGACGCATTCTCTGGCCGCATAACCCCCACCAACCTCCGTCATGATGGAACAACTCTTCGATAGCATCACCGCATTTTATCAAATTGATCTGGGCACCCTGTTTGGGGTGATTGATTTCAAGGTCGGCAAGATCATTGGGTTCACTGGCATGATCCTGTTCACCAGCCGCTGGTTTGTGCAGTTAGCCGCCTCGCAGAAGGCGAAGAAGGTGATGATGCCGCGGGCGTTTTGGTATCTGAGTTTGGCCGGCAGCGTGCTGTTGGTGTCCTATTTTATCTTTGGGAAGAACGATTCGGTGGGGATTCTGTCCAATCTGTTTCCGATGTTTGTCGCGGGCTACAACCTCTTCCTCGATGTGACCCATCAGCGTCGACAGAATGGCGAGGCGAACGCCTGAGCCGAGGTTTATGGGCGCGGGGCAAAAGGATCGAAAGGTTCGGCCGGAGGAGGAGGCCGCGGGGAGGTCTCGGTTGAAGGAACGATGTCGGTAGCGTTGAAAAAATCGTGGGCTTGGGTGGCCCCGACCTGGGGAAAGGCGATGTCGCGAGGTTCGACCTCGCCGGGGAAAGAGACCTGAAAAACCAGGGGACGTCCGGCGTCGCGGGAAGCGTTTTTCTCCGGCAAATAGAGTTTTTGAAAATCGCTCAGGCCGGAGTGAAGGGGTTTTCCGTTGATGGCACGGAGTTTGGCACCGTTTTTGAGTCCGAGCCGTTCGGCGCGGGATCCGACACCGACGGCCAGAACGGTGACCGTGCCGTCGATTTCAGCCAACAAGAGGTTTTCGGGGAAGGTAAAGCCTTGGGCCTCGATGGTGCCGGTGAGCGGGTTTTCGTAGATGAGGCGGAGATCGGCCAGCCGCATTCGGAGCAGGGCGCTGCGGAACCGCATGTCCTCATTCCATACGGTGCGGAGCGCCCGTTCTTCGGCCGCTTTGGCTTCGGGAGATTGGTCGAGGGCGCGGGTGTCGGGCAGTTTATTGGCACTGTAGGCGACTCTTTTGTCGGCGCGATGGCGGATGGAGCGGACGTCGGCGTCGGTGGGTCGGGGCAGGGTGAAGACGGTTCGGGCGACGGCTCCGGCCGGAACGATGGCGGTTGGGTTGACGAGGGTGGCGTAGCGGAAGAGGACCCGTCCGTCCCGTGTTTCAAGGGGGATTACCTCACCGAGACCGGGCACCAGATCTTCACCGGTCTCGATCGCGAGGCTGGTCATGGAGCCGATCCAGAAGCAGGTCAGGAGGGCTGCGCGGCGGAGGATAACGGGAAGGAAGCCTTGCGCGGACATCAGGTTGAGGTTAGCTTTTTCGATGCCGCTGGCAATCTTTCGGGGGCGTATTGGCTTCGACTCATGGAAGAGAGCGGGCGTGGCAAGTCGAGGATTGGGCTGGTTGGCCTCGTTAAAATCTCCGGCCCAAACAATAAATGCTAACGATGAGTTGGCTCTTGCGGCCTAATTAATCCGCAACGTCGCCCTCCTGATTCCGGGTAGGGGGAGGTGACGTCATCACCCGGACGGCGGTTGGGGCGAGTGACCGGCCCTTTCCGACGAATTAACGTGGTGGCTGGGGCGTGGGTGCTGGCGGCGGAGCTAGCCCACGTCCGAGACCGATTCTGCCGCTAAACTTGTAGAAGCGTTCGTTGTCTGCCTTGAGGACGCGGGTTCGATCCCCGCCGCC
>JBDNCR010000317.1:0-3126 GCA_046719555.1 Verrucomicrobiia bacterium
ACCGACCGGGATGTCGGTGATGTGAAGGCTGGCAAGCATGGTGTGGAAGGAATAGCCCGCCATCCCCCGACCACCGCCGCACCCGCTGCCGCTTTGGTGGGAGCAGTCGTTGGTATCGTCATTGTCGCTGTTGCCGGAGTGTCCGCGGCCAAAGACGGTTGCGGCTTCGGCATCATCCACCGTTTCCCAGCCCTGGGGGAGCGGCCCGGCAGGAACGAGAAAGTATCCGCTCATTTCCGCGTCAATCGCGGCAGGGGTCATCCATGTGTCGTTCCCGAAGGTCGGGTCTTGCAACAAGACTGCTCCATCCTGCTCTCGGATGAGTGCGCCATAGTGCCCCAAGCTCCAGTGGACCACGCTTGGAAGGATGAGCGGGGCGCCCGGACTGCGTTTTGCGACTTGATAGCTGGTGTTCAGGCCGGATTGGGCAAAGGCGCGAAGTTCGGTCATCGAGAATCCCTCCGGTGGCGAGGCGATGGCATCGAGGAAACCAGCGGGGGCCTCGCCGTTGGTGTGAGCATGGATGAGACTCAGAGCGTAAGGGCCGCATCGGAAGGAGACCTCCGGGCGGTGTTCCATTTTCCAAAGGCCCTCTCTGGCACGGTCGATGAGAACCAGCGTGCTGTCTTGGAAAGTGCGAGTGGAAACCGCAGCGAGCAAATCGGTCAACTCGTCCTTACGCCCGACCCTCGCCAGCATAACGGCCACTTCCGCGACGGAGGCGTCGGCAATGGCAATTGCAGCAGGAGTGGTCAGATCTTTGGTCTTGTCCCATGCAGCCTCCCATGCGGTGAGTGCTTTTGAGAAGTATCCTGTCTGGTAGTAATAACGGCCAAGGTTCAGAAGCAGTGCGGGGGTCCAGGTGGACTCGGGATTGTTGGTGGCAAAAGTTTCCAGTGAAGTGAAGTCGTCGGTGACGGCTCGTCCGAGCCAGGCATTGATGGCAGAGGCCAGCGCGGCCCGCTCACTATCGGAGGAACCGGCGGCGACGGGGTGTAGCGGCTCGATCAACCCGCGAAATCCGCAGACTTCGGCCACACTCGGTGTCGGGGGCAGATTGAGTGAGACGGTGACTCCACCGGTATCGGGGTCGATGACCCGGTTCACGGTGACTTCTTCCGGTGTCAAAATCGGTTCGGGCGGTGTGAAGGGGCCGGAGGGGTCTTGAGCCCACAAGTCCGGGGTGGCCAGAGCACCAATCAAAATGAATGCGTGAAGATAGTGCGTAACCCACGAACGATGGGAACTGGTCTGCTTTGTGATGTGCCAAGGTCTGTTCATGAGATCAAAGCTCGATGGCATCCTCCGGGGTGGTCAGATGAATGACTGGAGGAGTGGTGTCCCCGGCATCGCCGGAGGGTGCTTCCCAACGGGTGGGATCAAGCGGGAATGCGTCGAGGTGGTCCGGCACGCCATCTCCGTCTGTATCCCAAAGGAGCGGGTTGGTGCCGAGAATTCCTTCCTGAGCGTTGGTCAAGGTGTCTCCATCGGGATCGGGGTTGTTCGGATCGAGCCCGAGCTGAACGGCAACTCCGTCGAGCAGGCCGTCGCCGTTGCTATCGGGATTATTTGGATCGGTCCCGTAGTAGAGTTCCTCACCATCGCTGAGACCGTCTCCATCGGAATCAATTCTCCAGGCAGGGGGATACCAGGGGTCGCGTCGGTCAGAAAAGACCGCTTGGTAGAGATCACCATTTCCCGTGCCGAGGGTATCGCCATTCGTGGGGTCAAAGCCGAACTGGTATTCGAAGAGATTGATCAATCCATCCCCTTCCGGGACATCGCTGTCGTCGTCCCAACTTTGGTCAAGGTTGCCGAAATGGTATTCCTCCCACCAATCAGGCAGGCGGTCGTCATCGGTATCGACAAACTCGTCTGCGCCGATGTCTGGGGCTACGCCAAATGGGCGCATTTCATTGTCCATGTCACGGGCTGGCAGATGGGAGATCGTCCCCGCGTTGCGGGCGGGGGAATCGAAAGTGAGCGACCAGCCGAAGGCGAGGCCGGGATCGGTTGTCGCCAAGGGCACGCCATCGATTTGCACGCTGCCCGTTCCACTTTGTCGCGTGAGAACTTTCTCCTGCGTGTAGCGGGAGACCTGCCCTCCAAGATCGAGCCCGTCGCCCGAGGGGTTCCAAAGAAGGGTGTTGATGAGGCGGACTTGGTTGTTGGAGGGCTGGTTGAAAATGCCGGAACCCAAGGGCGCAAAGTTTCCGGCGATGGTGCAGGAGACGAAGGTGGGAGAGCCTTGGTTAATGAAGACCCCTCCTCCGCGATGATTGACGGCGTTGTCCGCGATGACACATCCGACGACCCATGGCTTATTTTGGTTGCCGGAGATGTTAATCGACACGCCGCCCCCGGAAACCAAGCTGCCCGCGTTCCTCCGGTCAAAATTCCGGATGGTAAAGCCAGAAAGCACGCTCTCGGCTGTAATGCTGACGATGCTGGCTGTTTTTCCGGTGCCGTCGAGAATGGTGTTTCGCGCTCCTTCGGTGGAAAAGAGGTAGAGCCGTTTGTTCAGGGTGAACGTTTCCGGGTAATTGCCGGGCCGGACTTCAATGATGTCGAAATTGTTTGCCGCTTGGATGGCCGCAACGATGGTCTTTTTCTCGAAGGTCGTGTTGGTCGGGATGCCGGGGTCAACGATGTAGTATTTGAAGGTGCCAGCCTGGGTGGTCGAAAATTCGGGATGATCTTCGGAATCGGTCGGGTCGGTGCCGTGGTGGTATTCGAAGATGTTCGGGTAGCCGTCTCCGTCGAAATCGCCGGAGGCATCCTGATCCAGATTGCCGAAGTTTGCGATTTCCCAGACATCGGGCATCCGGTCGCCATCGGAATCGGCCAGCACCGTTACCGTAACGGGTGCGGAGGTCGTGCTGCCGCCGAAGATGTCGATGGCACGGGCGGTGAGCGTGTGGGTGCCCACGGGCGGGTTATTCCAAGTGAAGGAATACGGTGTTGATGTTCTTTCCCCAAGTTTCGTCAGGCCGTTGTAGAACTCGACCTTTTGCATGCCCTCTGGATCGGTGGCGGTGGCAGTGATCGTGAGATTGTCGCCCTGAAGAATTTCTGTGCCGGGAGCCGGGGCGGTCACTGCAACGGTGGCCGGGGCATTGAAAACTT
>JBDNCR010000318.1:0-3114 GCA_046719555.1 Verrucomicrobiia bacterium
CACGCCGTGCAACAGATTCCCCTTCACCAGACCACCTCGGCCCATCGCTCTCTGGAACACGCCATTCTCACGCCTCCGGACCGCTGGCCCGAAGCCGTTCGGCGTGATCTCGCCCCGATCCTTGACCCCGTCCTCGCCCGGCGTTCCCCTGCATGAGCCGACCCGGCGCTCCCAACTTCCCTTCGACCTATTCCGATTGGTGGGCGGACCGCGCGGCTCGCCACTTTCATCTGAAAGACCCCAAAGCTGCCGTGCGGCGTCTAGCTCAAGCAGCGGGGGACTTGAGCGATCGATTCACCATCCACCGTGATCTAGGGTTTGCCTCTCTTTATGAGAAACCGGAGCCGCTCTTGGCCTACGGAAACTACTTTTTACCTCAAACCTACGTTCGCTCGGCCCTCATCCTTTGGGAACTTCTCTTCCTTCATCAATGGACACCTCCTGACCCATGCCATTTCCTTGATCTCGGCTCTGGTTCCGGCGGGGCGTCGCGAGCTGCGATCGACCTGATCCCGTCGATCGCGACCGCGACCTTGGTGGATCAGTCCGAACCCGCTCTTGCCTTGGCTCAGGAGTTCCTCGCGGCGGCACCTCATCCACCCTTGAACATCCTCCACGCTGATTTGGTCAACTTTATACCGCCGCGCAAAGACTATGGGTTGATCATTGCCTCCTTTAGCCTCAGCGAGCTTCCCGATAGCACTACGGTTACGACCCTCTGTCATCGTCTCCATGATTTAGGGGAACATCTCCACCCTTCGGGGCTGATGGTGATCATTGAGCCCGCTTTAGCGATCACCACCGAGACCCTTCATGCCGCCCGGGTCAAGTTGATTAATTTAGGGTCTTGGATCAAGGTCTGGGCTCCTTGCCTTCATCGTGGCCTTGGTTGTCCTCTTCTGGCGGAAGGTCGATTTTTTTGTCATGAAGTCCGCCCTTGGAAGGTCCCGCCCCACGTTCAACGAATCAATGCCACCCTTCACCGATCCGTTTGGGATCTTAAGTTTAGCTTCCTGGTTTTTGGTCGCACGGCACCCATTCGACCGGTTTACGACGAATCTTTGTTCCGCCTCGTCAGCCCCATCTCGAAAGAGACAGGAAAATATCGGTTTCGAGGTTGCACCGCCTCAGGAACCCTCGCGGAATACGATCTTCTCCGCCGTTCCTTGACGCCGCTCCAACGTCGGGAGCTGGAGCGCCTCCATCGAGGCCGACTTTTCCGCCTCTCCAACCTCCTCCCCTTAAAAACCCCACATCACTACAGGGTCGGGTCCCCGGAAGAACTTCTCACTCCTGAGGTCGAAACGTCCGTGGTCCAACCACCCCAGGATTCATATCCTCAACCGCCGCCGTTCGATTTTTAGTGACACCCCTCCCGATTTCCAGGAGGGACGAGGGCCTCCCCCACCTCTGGGTCCTCCAACCATCCCTCTCGGTTCAGAGCAGCATCACAGGCTGCGAAGAGCTCCTTTTCACTACTTGCTCGGCGCATTCTCTCCGCAAAATCAGGTGCGCTGGAAACCTTCTGACACACAAAATTCAGGTACTTCTTCACCTTCCCAACCCGCTTCACCTCACTTAGCCCCGGTGGCGACGTTTCACGATACAACTCATCGATGTATTGCCTTAGCTGCCGTAGCGTCGGCCGCGTCTGCACCTGGCCCAACATCTGCCACTCTCGAATCTGCTGAAAAATCCAAGGGTTCCGAATCGCTCCACGGCCCACCATCAAACCGGCCGCTTGGGTCGCCGTGCGCACCCGGGCCGCTTCGCCGGCCGACAAGACATTCCCGTTGGCAATCACCGGACAGGGCAGGTGATCAACCGCCGCCTTGATTGGCTCCAGAAGAACTGGGGGTCGATACATCTGCTTGACCGTCCGACCGTGAACCGTCAGGCCGTCAATCGCATGCCTGGCGAACACCTCCAACAAGCGGGGAAACTCCTCCGGTTCCGAAAATCCAATGCGCGTCTTGACGGTGAACGCGCATCCAATACAGGCCCGCAACGCCCCTAAGATTTCGTCGATTTTCCCTGGATGAGGCAGGAGTCCGCCTCCGGCCTGCTTGCGACAAACAATCGGAGCCGGACACCCCAAATTGAGGTCGATCCCTGCCACCGGAAACTGCTGGAGCCGTTCCGCCGTTCGGCATAGCGCAGGAACATCCTGGCCGATCATCTGTGCCAGGGCAGGTCGGCCCGTCGGATTCGCTTCTAAGGATTCTGCAATATGCCGCTCAGGAACCGAGCCTGGATAGACCCGAAAATACTCGGTGACATAAAGATCGGCTCCTCCGTAACGCGCCATAATCCGCCAGAAAGCCAAATCCGTCACATCCTGCATCGGCGCCAGCACCAAAATCTCGCGCCCAGGTGGCAGCAAGGGGCGCAACCGATCACCTGGACTCACCCCGACCCCTGCCTCCACCAATTCAACACTTTTTCCATGGGCAGACCAACCACATTGGATCGGGATCCCTCAATCCGTTCAATAATCCGTGCCCCCTCCTCTTGGAGCGCGTAGCCCCCCGCCTTATCCAGCACATGAACGCGGGCTAGATAATCGCCGATCCCTGCTTCATCGAGCGTTCGGAACGTTACCCGCGTCCGGACCACCGTCTCGCGAATCTCCTTGCCCCGCACACAAACCACCCCGGTGATTACCTCGTGGGTGCGCCCGGATAACCACCGCAGCATTTCCGCAGCTTCCTCCAAATTTGCCGGTTTCCCCATCACCCGTCCCTCGCAGACCACCAAGGTGTCAGCGGCCAAGATGGGACGAGGTTCCCCGCCGCGCCAGACGGCCATTCCTTTTCGTCGCGCATTGGCCAAGACCAGCTCCTGGGGACTTAGCTCAGGATGACTCCGGTTATCCCACTCTTCGACCTCTGGTGCCACCGCCGTAAAGGCAATTCCTGCCTCACGCAACAACGCATGGCGCCTTGGTGAGCTCGACGCCAAGATCCACATCTCCTCGTCAGCCATCGCGGTCAACGGGCCGTTTCATTTCCAGCGTCACCCGATTCCGGTCACCCCGCCGTTCGTAGCTCACTCGATCCACACTCTTCAGAACCAAATAAATGCCCAGCCCGCCAATCTTCCGTTCCTCCAAGG
>JBDNCR010000319.1:0-3109 GCA_046719555.1 Verrucomicrobiia bacterium
CATCTGAGCCAACACAATCGTCCGCCTCGAAAAATGATACACCGCCCCCACCAACAACATCCCATGACACAACCCCAAATAAAGAGCCCGCACCGACTGCTCCGAATCCGCCCCCAACCAACCCCGCACGGTCTCCAATGGCACCAATCCAGCCGCCAACCCCAATAACCCCACAATCAGCCCACTCAAAACCACCAAAGGCCAATGCCGCCGCAACCAATCCCTGCGGTCCGACGCCCAAAACCAACGCGTCCCCCACTGCAACACGAAAAATCCCAGCACGCAAAAATCCGCCACCCGAATCCAAGTCTGCCATTCGGGCGACAATTCAAATCCGTGATAAGCCACCAGCGAGACCACCGCAAACAAGCTCGCGGCCAGCATCAACCCATCCATCACCGCCAACAAGCGGGTCCGCTCCTCAAACTTGATCTTCTCCATCCACTACCTCCCCAACCCCAGCGAACGTCGCAACCAATCTAAAGCCACCTGCGATGCCTGCTGCTTAAACCAGGCTCGCTGCTGCACCAAATGCCGCTCCATCACCTCCGTCACCACCTCTCCCCCCGCCTCCCTCCGCGCCAGCCCCAAAAAAATCAATCCCACCGGCTTCGACTCCGTCCCGCCCGACGGACCCGCAATCCCTGTCGTCGCCACCGCCAAGTCGGCTCCCGACCGCTCCAAAGCACCCCGCGCCATCGCCCTCGCCACCGCCTCACTCACCGCCCCCTGCTCCCGCAACAACTCCTCCGCCACCCCCAACTCCTCCATCTTCGCCTCATTCGAATAGGTCACCCAACCCCTTAAAAAAACCGCCGAGGCTCCCGGCACATCGGTCAACCGATGGGCGATCATTCCTCCCGTGCACGACTCCGCGGTTGCCATCGTTCGCCCTAAAGCAGTGGCTCGTCGCACCACCACCTCCTCCATCCCCTCCCGATCCTCCCCGTAAATCGCCTCCCCAAATTCTCTCCGAACCAAATCCGCTCCCCGCGCCACCACCCCTTCATCCATCCCAAACAACCGCAAATCAACCTCACCCGACCGCGCACAATACCCAATCTCCAACCCCGGACATTCCGCCCGCAACCGACCCTCCATCCTCTCCTGCACCGCCGACTCTCCAATCCCCATGATCCGGAGAATCTTCCGATGCCCACCCGTTGCCCCAGGCAACCACCGCCGAAGTCGAGGCAACACCTCCTCGACCATCATGGGGCAGAACTCCCTCGGTGGCCCCGGTAAACACGCCAGTTTCTTCCCCTCCTGCTCCACCCAAAATCCAGGCGCCGTCCCATGCCGGTTCGGTAACACCTCCGCACCCTCCGGCACAAAAGCCTGCGCTCTCACTGATTCCGGTGCCCTCAACCCCCGCCGCGCAAAATACCCCTGAATCTTCTCCAAAATCTCCTCATGAAACACCAACTGCCTCCCCAACAAACCCGCCACCTCCTCCCGAGTCACATCATCCGACGTCGGCCCCAACCCGCCCGTCACCAACACCAAATCCGACCGCCGCCAAGCCTCGCCCACCGCCTCCCCAATCAGCGGCCCATCTGGAATCGTCGCCTGACGCGCCACCCTCAACCCCAACTCCCCCAGACAATCCGACACAAACCCTAAATGCGTGTTCTGCACCAGACCCAGCAGGAGTTCCGATCCCGTGTTAATCAATTCAACCCGCACCGCCTGCACCCCTTCACTCTCGCCCTCACCCCCGACCACGCCAACAAAAAACCATCCTGCCCCAACCCCTAACCCCGCCTCGACAACACCCGCGCCTCGTAACCCCTCACCTCACCCAACCACGCCCCATCCTCTGGCACCCCCTCCCGTCGGCACCACTCCGCCCAAACCGCACCCATTGGCAAAGTCTTGGCATCCTCCATCAACGCCAACCGCGCCGTGTAATCCCCCGCCGCCTCCACTGCCTTCAGCCGTTCATTCGGCCCCAACAACGCACCTAAAAACGCCTTCTGCACATTCCTCGTCCCAATCGTCCACGCCGCAATCCGGTTGATGCTCGCGTCAAAAAAATCCAACCCCACATGCGTCCGTCCCAAACACCCACCCCGCACCAACTCCTCCGCCACCCCCCGCGTCGCATCATCCAACAACACCACATGATCCGAATCCCAACGCACCCCACGGCTCACATGAAACAACACCTCCGGCACAAACAACAAAATCGCCGAAATCTTGTCCGCCACCGACTCCGTTGGATGAAAATGGCCCATATCCAAACAATAAATCTTCTGCCGCTTCACCGCATACCCGAGGTAAAACTCGTGCGAACCCACCACATACGACTCCGACCCAATCCCGAACAACTTACTCTCCACCGCATCCCGAGCCAGCGCCGGATCAATCGCCTCCGCAAACATCTGGTCCAAACTCTCCGCCAACCGTTCCCGAGGACCCCACCGGTCCGCTGGCGTATCCTTGTGCCCGTCCGGAATCCACACATTCACAATCACCGGCGAGCCCAACCGCCGCCCTGCCTCCGCCGCAATCCGCCGACACGCCTTCCCATGCTCAATCCAAAAACTCCGGATCGCCCCATCGCTATGCGACAACGTAAATCCACTCTCCGCCTTCGGATGGGAAAAAAAAGTCGGATTAAAATCCAAACCCAGCCCCCGCTCCCGACACCACTCAATCCACCCCTCAAACTGCCTCACCGAAATCGCGTCCCGATCCACCTTCCCCGAACGGAAATCTCCATACGACGCATGCAAATTCAGCCGCTTTTTCCCCGGCACCAACTTCAACACTTGCTCCAGATCTGACTGCAACTCCTCAATCGTCCGAGCCCGCCCCGGATAATTCCCCGTCACCAACGTTCCGCCACCCGCCCGCGCCACCTCCTCACGCTCAAACCCCCCAACATCGTCCCCCTGCCAGCAATGCAAACTAATCGCCAACTCTCCCATCCGCTGCAACGCGGCCTCCGTATCGATCTCAAAGCGGGCGTATTCCTCTCGAGCGGCAGCGTAGGACATCATCCCCCTCCATCTAAAGCCCTCTCCCCAAGCTGACGAGTCCAAAACACCGCCCCCTCAACCCCGGTCCCGCCACGCCAAAATCCCCAGCGCCAACCACCCCCCCA
>JBDNCR010000032.1:0-9628 GCA_046719555.1 Verrucomicrobiia bacterium
CGAGCGAGCATTTTTCGGAGTATTGCCCGTATTTCATTCATCACGGGGAGGCGGTGATTCAGCGGTTTGGGATTCCGTTGGATGAATATCTCCGGCGGTGTGAATCGATCATTGCGAGCTGGCAGGATACGGAGAGGCGGATGTTGGAGGATGATAAGCCGGTGGAGATTGGCAAGAGTGTGGAGTATGGGGCCCAGATCATCAATGCGATGGAGAGTGGTGAGTCTGAGGTGGTGTATGGGAATGTGCCGAACCGTCATTTGATTACGAATTTGCCGGTTGGCTGCTGTGTCGAGGTGCCGTGTTTGGTGGATCGGCAGGGGTTACAGCCGACGGTGGTGGGGGATTTGCCGCCGCAGTTGGCCGGGTTTATCCGGACGAATGTGAATGTGCAGGAATTGGTGGTGGAGGCGGCATTAACGGGGAAACGGGAGCATATTTATCACGCGGTGATGCTCGACCCGCACACGTCGAGTCAGTTGACGTTGGACCAGATGTGGTCGATGTGCGATGAGCTGATTGATGCGCATCAACGGGATGGGTTCCTGGGAGAGTTTGAGCCGACGAGGAAGGGGACGGGACGGACGGCATCGACGATTGATCGGGTGATTGGTCATTTTGAGGCTTCTGGCGGGGACCAAGCTCATCGGACGGAATTGGTGTTTGTGGTGGAGAATCAAACGACCGAGTCGTTCCAAGGAAAGGTCAGGTTTGAGTTCGATCGGGAGGCGTTTTCTTTGCAGGGTCCAGGCTGGCGGATGGTGGCGGTGGAACCTGGGAAGAAGGTGAGGATTCCGTTGACCTTTGTGCGGAAAAAGGATGGGGTTCATCTGCGGGTGGAGGCGGTTCACGGGCGGGAGGTGTTTTTGGCGACAGGTTTTGATCAGCCGGAGCGTCAACGAGTGGTGGTGGGGAGCGGGTCGAAGGCGGCGCCGATTCGGGTGGAGTGGTCGGGGAATATGGTGGCGGAGGGCAAGATGTCGGTAGGGGGTGGGAAGTTGACGCTGGAGTTGCGGGTGAATGATTCGGATATCCGGACGGTGGCGGATTATTTTTGGGATGGGAGTGTGTTGGAGCTGTTTTTTGCGCCGTTGGCCAAGGGTTCGATCACACAGATTGCGGCGTTGCCGGTGGGGCGGCGGGGGAAGGTGTTTTACGCTCATGATCGGGAGCCGGTGCCGGGAGCCCAGTTTACGTGCCGGGCGGACAAAGCAGGTTATGATGCGGTGGTTTCGGTGCCGCTGGAGGCGGCAGGGGTGTCGGCGACGAAGCCGTTTTTGTTTGAGCTCCAGGTGCGGGTGAACGCGTTGGGGGACGCGCACGGTAGGGTGGGGCAGGCGTGGCAGGGATCGACCCAGCCGCATGTGGAGTCGATTCGGTATGCGGTGATTGAACCGGTTTGAGGGCCGGGTGCGGGCTTGGCTGGGTTAGGCGACGGCAGTTTGAGCGGAGGCGGCGTCGGGAAAGATCGGGAGGATGGCGGTGAAGCCGGAGATGTCGAAGATTTGTTTCACTTCGTCAGAAAGGCCGAAGAGGGCGAGTTTGCCATTGGCAGTTTTGGCTTTTTTGGCGGTGCTGAGGAGCACGCGGAGTCCGGCGCTGCTGATGTAGGAGAGCTTGGTGAAGTCGACGATGAGGTTTCGGGAACCTGAGTCGAAGACGGCTGCGAGGGCGGATTCGACTTGGGCGCTGGTGGTGGCGTCGAGGCGTCCGTTGAGGTGAACGGTGGTGAACGTGTCGCCGGGGGTTTGGGAGATTTCCATACGGGAAGGTTTTATGAGGACGGGAACCGGAGCGCAAGGACTCTCGATTAGCCGGTGGTGAAGAGGGCGAGGTAGTCGGCCATCCATTGGTGACCGCCAAGGAGCCAGAGGAGGGCGGCGGCGGCGAGGAAGGGGCCGAAGGGGAGACGAACGCCCCAGAGCTTGTTTTTGCGGAGGAGAAGGCAGGCGCCGATGACGGCACCGAGCATGGAGGCGACGCCGATGATGAAGGGAACGGCAGTCCAGCCCAGGAAGGCACCCATGGCGGCGAGGAGTTTGATATCGCCCATGCCCATGGCTTCTTTGCGGAAGATGATGGAGCCGAGGAAGGCGATGGCCCAGAGGGCGCCGCCGCCGACGGCGACGCCGAGGAGGGAGGCTTTCAGGCCGCCCCACCATGAGGTGGCTTGGTGGAGATCGGGGATGAGGGTGCTGAGGATGAGACCGACGAGGACACCGCCGAGAGAGACTTCATCGGGGATGATGTAGTGGTCGAGGTCGACGAAGGTGGCGATGATGAGGCCAGCGACACCGAGGCAGTAGGGGGCAGCGAGTTGGGGCGGCCAGAGGATCCAGAGGATGGTGAAGAGGAGAGCGGTGATGGCTTCGACCAGCGGGTAGCGGGCATCGAGGGGAACGCCGCAGCAGGCGGCGCGTCCCCGGAGGAGGAACCAGGAGAGGATGGGGAGGTTGTGGCGTGCGGGGATGGGGGCTCCGCAGGCGTGGCAGTGGGAGTTGGGACGGATGACGGAGCGGCCAAGGGGCCAGCGGTAGATGCAGACGTTGAGGAAGGACCCGATGCAAGCTCCGATGAGGAAGGCAGCGAGCCAGGGAAACCATTCGGGGATCACGCGGCGGCTTGTTTGAGGGCGGCCCGCATGGCGGAGAGGGGAGCGGTGCGGCCGGTCCAGATTTCGAAGGAGAGGGCTCCTTGATGGAGGAGCATGGAGAGCCCGTTGGCGGAGCGGCAGCCGGCTTCGGCGGCGGCGTGGAGGAGACGAGTTTTGGAAGGGCGGTAGATGGTGTCGTAGACCAGGAGGTGAGGTTGGAGGATGCGGGCGGGGAGGATTGCCGGGTCGAAGGCCAAGGGAGGTGGTGTTGACAACGAGGTCGATGGCGTTGAGTTCGGCGGCGATGGTGGCTTCGTCCAAGGGAAGGATTTTGAAGCGGTCGTAAGCGCCAAGGAGCTTGGTGGTGTGAAAGAGGGGTTCGAGTTCGGCGCGGAGGGCTTCGGTTTTTTCGGGGGAGCGGTTGGCGATGACCAGGCGTTCGCATTTTTCGAGGGCGGCTTGGCGGGCAAGGGCTTGACCGGTTCCTCCGGCGCCGAGGATGAGGATGCGGAGGTCGCGGACATCGACGTAAAAGACGTCGCGGATGGCCCGGACCCAACCATCGCCGTCGGTGTTGAAGCCGATGAGGCGGCCGGATTCGTCGCGGAGGACGGTGTTGACGGCGCGCATGGCTTGGGCGGAGTCGGCGAGTTCGTCAACGAGGTTGGCGAGGGCGACTTTGTGGGGAAGGGTGCAGTTCCAACCGCTGAAGTTGAGGTCGCGAAGGGTTTGAACGGCGGAGGGGAGTTGGTCCGGGGGAATGTCGATGCGGACGTAGGAAGCGGTCAGTTCGCAGGCGGCGAAGGCTGCCAGTTGCATTTGGGGGGAGAGGGAGTGGGCGACGGGGTGGCCGATGACGCCATAACGGGGTTGGTCGGAGGGGAGGGTGGAAAGTTCAGAGAGGGGAACGACTGGAAACACGCCGGAAGTTATCGCGGGGTTCGGGAGAAATGCAATCTCCGCTCCGGAAAAGGATGATTTGCGATTTGGCGGAGGTGGAGGAGATTAGGAGATGGTTGGAGTAAAGAACGGGGGGGTGCGCGGTTGGAAGAGCCGCTTGAACCGGGGGCCGGTTTTGGGATACGGTGGACGGATGGCGGGGGTGATGGAAGGGTTGAAGGAGCAATTGCTTGATTCCTATGCGGAGATCGGGGGGATCAATCACATTGATGGGGCGAATTTGCCGTCGAAGCGGGCGGTGGCCCGGATTACGGAGGAGTTGTTGCATTTGATGTTTCCCGGATTTTTCCGGGAGACTTGCCTGACGCAGGCGTCGCTGGAAAGCACCATTGGGAATGATCTCGAGGCGGTGAGGAAGGATTTGGTGCGCGAGGTGGGGAAGAGTCTGGAGTTTGAGGTGCCGGAGGATCTGGGAGCGGCGGAGGCAAAAGGGGCGACGGAGGCGAAGGTGGAGGCGTTTTTAGGGGAGCTGCCTCGAATCCGTTCTTTGTTGGGAGGGGATGTTGAGGCGGCGTATGAGGGGGATCCGGCGGCGAAGAGCTTTGAGGAGATTATCTTGGCCTATCCGGGGATTGAGGCGGTGGCGGTGCAGCGGTTGGCGCATGAGTTATATCGGTTGGGCGTGGCCTTGATTCCCCGGATGATGACAGAGTGGGCGCATGCGCGCACGGGGATTGATATTCATCCAGGGGCCCGGATCGGGGAGCGGTTTTTCATTGATCATGGGACCGGCGTGGTGGTGGGGGAGACCTGTGAAATTGGCAACCGGGTGAAGATTTATCATGGGGTGACGCTGGGAGCGCGCTCGACCTCGGGAGGGCAATCGTTGCGGGCGGTGAAGCGACACCCGACGATTGAGGATGATGTCACGATTTATTCGGGGGCAGTCATTTTGGGAGGGGAGACCCGGATTGGGAAGGGGAGCATGATTGGGGGGAATGTGTTTTTGCTGGAGAGTGTGCCGCCGAACAGTGTGGTTTATTATGATGAGCATTCGGTGGTCATCCGTCCGCGGGGCCACTATGAACCGGATTTCATGATTTGATGAAACGTGATCATTCGAAGGATGCGCTGGTGTTGGCGGGGCATGGTTCGACGCTGAATGCCGACTCGAGTGGGCCGACCTATCAGCACGCGGATGAGATCCGGGCACGTGGTATTTTTGCGGAGGTGCATGAGGCCTTTTGGAAGGAGGAGCCCCATTTTCGTGATGTGTTGAAACAGGTGGAGGCGGAGCGGGTCTATGTGGTTCCGAATTTTATCAGTGAGGGGTATTTTACTGAGCAGGTGATCCCGCGGGAATTTGGGTTGGCAGGGAGGGTGAGCGAAGTGGAGGGGCGTGAGGTGATTTATTGCGATCCGGTGGGCGTGCATCCGTCGATGACGGAGGTTTTATTGAAGCGGGCGCGGGATGTGGTTGGGGAGGTGAAAGTGGTGCCGGAGGAGACGGCCTTGTTTATCGTGGGACACGGGACTTCGCTGAACCAGAATTCGGTTAAGGTGATTTATCGTCAGGTGGAGACGATTCGGGGGCTAGGGATTTACGGGGAGTGTCAGGCGGCGTTTATGGAACAGGAGCCGTTGATCAGCCGATGGGCGGAGTTGACGGGAAAGCCGAATGTGGTGGTGGTGCCCTTTTTTATTTCGGATGGACTTCATTCTTATGAGGACATTCCGGTTTTGTTGGGGATTTCGGAGAATGTGCGGGAGCATGGGTTTCGGAATCCGACGAAGATTGGGGCAAGGCGGTTGTGGTATGCGACGGCGATTGGGACCGAACCGGGGATCGTGGAGGTGATTTTGGCCTTGGTGGAGCTTGCCGATGAAAGTGAACGAACCGTTTCTCCGCTGGCTGCATGAGCTGGACGGTCCGGCTGAGCTGGGTCAGCTGAGGATTGTCCGGGAGGGTGCAGGCTGGTTGGTGCGGCATCAGGACGATGGGGAGGGAGTGGTGCCGGAGGCCGACTGGCGGGCAGCGCGGGAGTGGGTTAAGGCGGCGGCGGATGGTTCGTATCGGCCGTTGAAAGGGGAGGGGAACCTTGCACCTGGACGGGCCTTGGGACCTTTGGGAGATGCGGAGTTGATTGAGGCGTTGAAGGCGATTTACCCGACGGCGGTGGCCAATGGGGTGCTGTTTCGGGAGGGGCGACTGCGGGTAACGGAGTTTGCGGAGACGGCGGGGCGACAGACCGGAATGTATCGAATTGTGGGCACGTTGACGGGAGAGCAGCTTGAGGAGGTGGTGGCGGGCGTTTGCGAGCGACGATGTTTGAAGGTTCGGTTGTGGGCACCTCGGAGAGGGGAGCCGAAGTTTGTTGGGGCGGCATGGCCGTTGCTTTGTCCGGAGGCGTGCAATCTGCTGGTTGCGGCGTGTCGGGCGAAGATCAAGGGGCAGCCTTTGGATGCGGCGGTGGATTAAACAAGGAGGTTGGAGATGGGACTGTTTGGATCATGGTTTGGCAAGGGTGAAACGAAAGAGGAGAACAGCTCGAAACGGGAGGCGGAGGTTCCCGAGGGGGGGAGTGGGGTGCGGTTTCGGGCGTTGTTGATTGATGATGATGAACAGTTGTTGCGGTTGTTGACGACGGCGATGGAGCGTTCGCTGGGTCCGGAGATTGTGACGGCCCGGGATGGGGCGGAGGCCATTGGCTATCTGGAACGTGAAAACTTTGATTTGATTATCTCGGATTTCGCGCTGCCGCAGGTGAGTGGTTGGCAGCTTTTTTTCTGGATAGCGAAGAATCGTCCGGAGTTGGTGCAGCGGTTTTTGTTGATTTCAGGAGCTCTTGGCGATGATGCGGAGGCGCAGGCCATTGAGAATATGGGCATTAAGGTGCTGCGAAAGCCGTTTCCCCTGGCACGATTTTTAGAGGCGTGTGAGGAGGTTTTGCAGGGGGCGAACGTTCAAGGGGGTTGAGGCGAGGGGGCGAAGGTTTCGAGGGAAGGTGGTGGAACGGTTGGAGGCCAGTTTTTCCGGAAGCTGAGGGCGGAGAGTGCGCGGCCGAGGTGGGAGGGGTGGACGAGGGTTTGGAGGGCGCGGTGGTCGGCGGGTGAAAAGGCGCGGAGACGCGGGCTGTCTTCAGGGAGGAAGGCGGCAATCATGCCGACGAAAGCGCGGTGTTGTTCGATGAAGGTCGCGGTCCAGTGACGGTCGTGGGCGAGTTCAAGGAGGCGGGTGGCATGGATGTGGTAGGTGATGTCTTGTTGGCCGATGCGGATGAGGGGATTGGTTCCCATTCGGTGCCGGTGGTAGGTCCGAAGGGTGCCGGAGGAGCGGGAGGGATGTTGTCGTTCCTGGCGGGTCAGGGCGTAGTCGAAGAGGAGGATATGACCGGTGGCAAAGCGTTCGAGAAGTTCAGGGAACCATGATTCAATTTCCGGGCAGAGTTCGAGGGTGAAGCCTTCCAGGTCCGGAGGGGATTCGCGGTGGAGGAGTGGGAGGAGTTCGGGGCGGAGGGGGCAGGGGATTTCGGTAAAGGTTTGGGAGGCGGGATTCCAGGTGACGCGGAGTTCGTGCCAGGTTCCGTCGATCCGCCGGAGGCGATCAACGGGAAAGCTGTCGGGGAGTTCGTTGGCAAGGAAAGCGCCGACAAGGTTGGGGGGGAGCTCGGCTGGGCGAGTGACGTGGTGAAGGGGGGTGGGGTGGTTGGCGAGGGTTTGGGCTTGGAGGCTTTGCCGAAAGGGGTCGGGCTCGATGATCCAGAGATGGAGACAGGGAATGAGCCGGGGTTCAACGCGGGCGAGCTCGTGAAGGAGGTCGGCGAGCATGTGGGCCCGGTGTGCACCTTGTTCGATGAGAGCGAAGGAGTCAGGCTGGCCGAGGCGGTGCCAGGTTTCGGCGGTTTGCCAGGCGAGAAAACGGGCAAAGAGGGGGCCGATCGTGACGGCGGTGTAGAAGTCGCCTTGGGTCCCGAGGGTTGGCGCGGAGGTGTAGTAACCGAGTCCAGGCGCATAGAGGGCGTGGCGCATGAACTCGGAGAAGGGAAGGGGGCCGTGGTGGGCGATGCGATCGCGAAGGAGTTCGACGAGTTCCGGTTTGCCAAGAGGTGGGGGTGGTTCCATTGTGTCGGGTCCATGAGCAATCCAGAAAGTGCCCCAGACCGCAAGCCCCTGGTCCCGCAGGAAGGCTGGCATGTGTTGCATCAGATTTATTCGGTGGATCGGTCGGGCCTGGATGAGGCGGGGCGGGAGGGTTTGCAGAAGCGGTTGAGGGAGGTGGGGGAGATGGTGGGGAAGATGGAGAACGGGCAGGTGTTGTGGTTCAAGGTGGTGGGACGGGCCGACTTCGGGGTGATGGTTATGGGTTCGCGGCTGGATGAGGTGGACCGGTTTGAGAAGCAGGTGATGGATGCGGGGCAGGGCCGGTTTCGGAGGGATTTTAGTTTTTTGTCGCTGACGGAGGAGTCGGAGTATACGACGACGGAGGAGGAGTTTGGACAGACGCTGGCAGCGGAGGGGTTAACGCCGGGGAGTGCGGAGTTTACCGAGCGGGTGGAGGCGTTTCGGGAGCGAATGGCCAAGTATCGTCACGAGAGGATTTACCCAAGGCTGGGAGGTTGGGAGGCGATTTGTTTTTATCCGATGTTGAAGCGGAGGGGTTCGGAGTTGAATTGGTATGCTCTGTCGTATGAGGAGCGGCGTCGGTTGATGGGAAGCCATGCGCGAGTGGGGCGCGGCTATGCGGGACGGGTGAAACAGTTGATCACGGGCGCAACTGGTTTGAGTGATTGGGAGTGGGGGGTGACGTTGTTTGCGCGATCGGTGGACGAGTTTAAGAAGATTATTTACGAGATGCGATTTGATCCGGTGTCGTTCTCGTATGCGGAGTTTGGGCCCTTTTATCTTGGGTATGTGGTTGGGGTCGAGGACGTGGTCAAGGGATGACGGGAGCCTAGGTGGGGTGCTTGAAGGGATAAGGTGGCTTGTCACTGAGAAACAAGGCGGTATGCTTCGCCTCTTATAATGGAGAGGGAAGTTCAGGATGCGGTTTCAGCCGGGGCTTCAATTCTCGCTCGTTTGCGGGAGCGAAGTGAACAGGTTGGGGAGCTATTGATTTTGGCGTTGCGGGGGAAGCCGAGGTTTGTGGTGGCTGCTAATCGGACCATTTCGCGGGCATTGGAGATGCCTGAGGTGGGTCCGGGACAGCCGGTGCTTCCTTGGTCGGCGGTCCCGGAGGATGCGGCTGAATTTTTGTTGAAGGCGATGGATTCGGGACGGGTGGGCGAGGGGTTGCCGCTTTTGGAGATGGAGGGACCGCCGGCGCGGGTTTTTTCGGTGCAGGTGCAACGGGAAGATCACGAGGTAACCGGGCGGAGTTATTTTTATTTTGGTTTTGTTGAAGTGACGGCGTTTCTGACGGATCAGGATAAGGCGATGGATGCCAAGCGGATGGAGAGTATTGGGACCTTGGCGAGTGGGGTGGCGCACGATTTCAACAATTTGATTATGGCGATCCAGGGCCATGCGGAGTTTTTGCAGATGCGGGGCAATTTGGATGAGGTGGCGACGGAGTCGTTGGAACGGATCATGCGTTCGTGTGCCAGCGGGACGGATTTGACCCGTTCGCTGCTCGGTTTTGCGCGGAGGCAGAAGTTGTCGATGGATACGATTACGGTGGGAGCGGTGGTGAAGGATGTGGTGGCTTTGTGTCAGAGAGCGTTGGGGCCGAGGGTGCGGTTTGATGTGGATCAAGCACTAGTGCCTGAAAGGGGGCGAGACGAGTTTGCGATTTATGGTTGTTTCTCGGCTTTGAGCCATTGTTTGTTGAATTTGTTTAACAATGCTCGGGACGCGATGCCGAATGGGGGAACCATCCGGGTGGTGGCGGAGCGGGAGGGGTCGAAGGTGATTCTTCGCGTGGAGGACACGGGACAGGGGATGGCGCCGGAGGTGTTGGAGAAGATTTTTGATCCGTTTTTCACGACGAAACGGAGTGGGAAGGGGACGGGACTCGGATTGTCGATGGTGCAGGGGATTATGCAGCAACACGGGGGAAGTATCCGGATCGAATCGGAGGTGGGAAAGGGGACGACGGTGTTCTTAACCTGGCCGGCGTTGGCGGCTGGGGCGGGAACG
>JBDNCR010000320.1:0-3108 GCA_046719555.1 Verrucomicrobiia bacterium
CGGGTTCGTAGGCGAATTCGACGCCGCGGAACTCGACCCGCCGGCCGTCGAGGTTGCGCGGAGGGAGTTGGGCCGGGTGGGTGGGTTGGGGTTCGCGGGGGGTATCGAGGATGCGGAAGACCCGTTCGGCCGCGGCGCGCCCGGATTGGATGAGTTGGTTGAGGGAGTGGAGTCGGCCGATGGGTTCGTAGAGCATGCCGACGAAAAGGAGGAAGGTGACGAGGCTGCCCAGGGACATCCGTTCATCGAGGACATCGCGGCCACCGAAGTAGAGGACGAGGGCGGCGCCGGTGGCGCCGAAGAAGGTCATGGAGGGGTTGTAGAGGGCCCAGGCTTTCATGACGGTGAGGTTACCTTGACGCACGGCGTCGGCTTTTTGCTGAAAATGGGTGAGCTCACGGTCTTCAGCGGCGAAGGATTTGATTTGGCGGATGCCTTGGAGGTTATCGAGCAGGAGAGAGTTCATGGCGGAGACAGCGCGGCGCTGGATGCGGTAACGTTGGTGGGCGGTGAGGGTGTACCATGAGGCTCCGAGGATGAGGAAGGGGATGGGGAGCATCGACCAGAGGGCCAGAGAGGGGTTGATCCAAAGGAGGAACGCGGCGACGCCGACGATTTGCAGGACGGCAACCAGACCTTGCTCAATTCCATCGATGAGAACTCTCTCCATGGAGGTGACATCTTCGCTGACACGGGTGAGGAGGTCGCCGGTGGAGCGGTTGTCGAACCATCCGGCGGGAAGGCGTTGCATGGCGGCGTAAAGTTCGGAGCGAAGGTCAAAGATAACGTTTTGTTCGAAGGTATTGTTGAGGATGATGCGCAGGGCGTTGAGGAAATCGCGGAGGAAAAAGGCGACGATAATTCCGGCGACCAGCCAGGGGAGCTGGTCGGAGTTGCCGGCGGCGATGATGTCGTTGATGATCCAGCCGGTGAGTTTGGGATAGGCGAAGCCGGCGAGGGTGGAAAGGATGGCACAGGCGAGGGTGGCTACGGCAAAGCCTGGATAATGACGGAGATAGGCGACGATGCGGCCCATGGTGCGGACCGATGCTTTCTCGGATTGGTCTTCGCCGCGGGGTCTCACATTTCTTCGACGGTTGGAATGCCCAGAAGGTCAAGGCCACGTTGGAGGATGGAGGCGGTGAGGTGGCAGAGGAGGAGTCGGGAGTGTTTGAGCTGAGGGGAAGGGGCCTTGGCGACGGGACAGGCTTCAAAGAAACGGTGAAAGAGGGAGGCGAGCTCGAAGAGGTAGGCACAGAGGAGGTGGGGCCGGAGTTCGGAAGCGGCATTCTCGACGGCGTCGCCGAAGGCGAGGCAGGCGCGGGCCAGGTCGTGATCGAGGGGATGTTCTCCGGCAAACGGGACGTTGTCAGGGAGGCCTTGTTTGCGAAGGATCGAACGGCAACGGACGTAGGCGTTGATGAGGTAGGGGGCGGTGTTGCCTTCGAGGGCCAGGAGTTTGTCCCAGTCAAAGACGTAGTCGAGATGGCGATTTTGGGCTTGGTCGGCGTATTTAACGGCGCCAATGCCGAGGATTTCCGCGATCTTTTGTTCGGCTTCGGGAGAGAGGGTGGGGCCTTTTTTGGTGGCGGCCAGTTTGCGGAGGAGAGCCGCGGCCCGGTTGACGGCTTCGTCGAGGAGGTCACGGAGTTTGATGGGGGTGCCGTCGCGGGTCTTGAGAGGCTTTTTATCTGGGCCGAGAACGGTGCCGAACCAGGCGTGTTCGAGTCGGACGTTGAGGCCGAGCTGGCGGGCAGCGGCGAAGAGTTGTTTGAAGTGGAGTTGTTGGCGACCGTCGGTGACGTAGATGATGGTGTCGGCGTGAAAGTGGTCGATGCGGTAGCGGAGGGTGGCGAGGTCGGTGGTGGCGTAGAGGGCGGCTCCGTCGGATTTACGGATGACCATGGGTTCATCGCGCAGTTCGGGAGGTTCGTCGAAAAAGAGGCAGATGGCGCCGTTGCTTTCGCGGGCGATACCGCGTTGGATCAGTTCGTCGACCATGGGTTGGAGCCAGGGATTGTAAAAGCTTTCACCAAGCGTGTGATCGAAGGAGACGCCGAGTCGCTGGTAGATGAGGTCGAATTCGTTTTGCGAGGCGGTGCGGAACGATTCCCAGATGCGGGTATTGACGGGATCTCCTTGTTGGAGTTTGAGGAGCTCGGCCTTGGCCTGTTTGAGGAGGGAAGGGTTTTCGGTGCAGGCGCGATGGATGTCTTGGTACCAGGTTTCCATCTGTTCGATGGCGCGGTGGGGGTCCAAGGGCGGGCAGCCGGCCTGTTTGTAGGCGAGGATGATTTTGCCGAAGGCGGTGCCCCAATCGCCGATATGGTTGTCGGTGATGACGTGGTGGCCGAGGGCGCGGAGGAGTCGGGCGATGGAGTCGCCGAGGATGGTGCTGCGGATGTGGCCGACGTGCATGGATTTGGCGACGTTAGGGGAGCTAAAGTCCACGACGATGGTTTGGGCTGGGGCGGTTTGGGGGAGGCCAAGTCGGGGATCGAGGGCGAGTTGGGAGAGGGCGTGTTCGATGGCGGCGTTGGCGAAGCGGATGTTGACGAAACCGGGCCCAGCGGGGTCGGCGGAGAGGATTTGGGGCTGAGTGGAGAGGTAGTTGGCGAGGGAGGTGGCTAGATCGCGAGGGTTGGACCGGAGGGTTTTGGCGGCGACCATGGGGAGGTTGGACTGGAAGTGGCCGAACTGTGGATTTTGGCAGGGTTGGACCCAGCGGCCGGTGGAGTGATCGGGGCAATGGTGGGCAGCCCATTCGGTGACCCATTGGTTCAAGGTGGAGGCCAAAGACATGGGGAGGGACGATAGGGGATGGGGAGAAAGGTGCAAGGGTGAGGAGTGTGGGCCGTTGAATTCCTTGTCAAGTGAGGTGGGACCGTCATGATCGGTGGGATGCGCTCGATTACTCCTGAGCAATTGGCGGATCGTCTGCGGGCGGGCCAGGGGCCTCGCTTGATTGATGTGCGGGAACCGGAGGAGTGGCAGGTGGCCCGCTTGCCTGGGGCTGAGCTTGTGCCGTTGGGGGAGGTTCCGGAACGGTTGCCTGGGCGGTTGGGAGCGGAGGAGGAGGTGGTGGTTTATTGCCATCACGGGGTGCGT
>JBDNCR010000321.1:0-3096 GCA_046719555.1 Verrucomicrobiia bacterium
TCCTCGCTGCGATAGAAGCCCCCAAGGAGGGGTTTGCCTCCGAATGGGGCGAAGGGTGCAGCGTTGAGCCACAATCGTTGGGGATTATGGGGATCCACCCGAAAATCCGTGGGATAGACACCCTCAAGACCGAGTTTTTCCCACGTTTGACCATCGTCGGTGCTCCGCCAGACGCCGTCGCCTGCACTGGCCGCGTAAATGAGATTCGGATCGCGTGGGTCCCGGGCAAGAACAAGGCCGGCCCAGCGCCAGTCTTCGTTTCCGTAGAAGCGAGCGCGCAAGACCGGTTCCCAGGAACGCCCGCCATCGGTTGACCGATAGATCCCTTCCGGTTCGGCCCACTGGGTGCCGACGGCAATGATCAATGAGTCGGGATTGTCGGGATGAACATTGAGATCGCGGACGCAGTAATTTCCCAGGCGGCCGGGCAGGGAGCCGTGCAACATCTGCCAGGTGCGCCCATCATCGTCACTGCGAAAGCAGCCAGCGACATCAATGTAGGTGTAAAGTCGGCCCGGTTTGGAGGGGACCGGAACCACGCGGCCAAGGTAGCCGCCACCACCCAATTTGGAGGAGCGCCAGGATCCGTAGGTGGTTTCGTGTTTGGCAGTGGCGACCGGGGACTCCTCTGCATTTCCGCTGGAAAGCAGCGCGACCCAAACACAGAGAGCCAAAGTAAGGCTGCCGACAAAGATTACGGTAACAATTTTCACCATCGCAGATTCCTGTTACTCGGCAGTCACCGAGAGTTGGTCGATCCGGAAGCTGCCTGCTCCCTCAAGGCTGATCACAAGGTGCAAGGGATCACCTTCGGGAACTTTCACCCGAGCCTCGAAAGCGATCCACTTGTTTTCATTCGGGATCATCGCAACGGTCTCCCACCGGAGGGGATGGTAGTTTCTGTCGAGACCCTGGAGGCCAATCACCGCCTTGCTCACGGAAGAGCCCTCGACTTTGGCGAGGCCGCGCACAGTCAATTCGGAGTGGTCCCGAGGGAGAGCATAATAAGCGAGAGCGTGAGGAGCCGTCCCGGTTGTCTCGAGGAGGAGGCATCCTGTTCCGTCGGCACCACCTTCTTGAGAGTGCGAGAGAAGCGCTTTTCCTCCAGCATCATGATTCCAGAGGTTCCATTTTGCGATTCCCTGAACAAAGTTGCCGTCGTCCACCAGGTTAGCGGGTTCAGCGTAAAGGTGAAGCTGTAGGGGAATGACAGCCAGGGCCAGGGTCAGGGGATTAATGAGGCTGATTCTTTTCATGACGGGGAGGTTGATTCGTGTGAGCGAGTAAAATTTAGGGTGAAGATTTTTCCAAGGGCTTCTTGGGCTACCATTCGCGCCATACGTTGGGACCATTGGTTGGATTGTAGAGGAGTTCCTCGCGGGTTAGAGCCCGGACATGCCCATCGAGGAAGACAAACATGGCCCTGGAATCACCTTGATGCCGAAATGCTGGGAGCGCCCACGTGTGGCCACCGCCCGGTGTGTACCAATTGCCGCCATCTGAAGTATTTACGAAGTCGCAATTGGTCTGTTCCATATCGCCGGCGAGAACGATGGAAGAGGACTGGGAGACTCGCGCAAGGGAGTAGTCCCAGTCGGGAGACATGAAAAAGTTATTCATCCCGAAAGAAGTGCCCTCATTCCACCAGTCCGGTCGATTCGGATCCGTAAGGTTCTGGTAGGGTGAATTAAAAACAATCCGAGGACTGACTCGCTCGGAATCCGCTCCGAGATGAACGTAAGGCGCAAGACGTTGATGCCAAGTTTGTGGGTAAGAATCCTCTGAATGGTAGAAGCGAGGTAACTGACCTTGATTGTCTATGGAGTAGGCTTGAGTGGCGATGAAGAGTTGTCGGAGGTTGGAAGCTGTTTGGGCGGACAACGCCTGAGACTTTGCCGAGTTAAGCCACGAAACCGTTAGCATTCCGAGAATGAAAAGAATGCCTAACACGATGACGAGTTCGATGATTTGGAACCCTTTCTCGCTAGGGCCCAAATGCTTTGGGGAACGTGGGTTCTGCATCTTGAATGAAACAGGACGAATCTTATTTTATCGTTTGGCCAAGAACTGATTTTTTGCGTCGGGAGCGGTGTAACAAAAGTCCGAAGGCTGCACCGACAAGCAGAAGGCCCGTGACCCTGGGCTCGGGGATTACCGCCAAAGAATCAACGACAAACTGGACGTCGGTCACATCTGAGCTTCCAACCGAGACTTGGAATTGAATTCCTGAATACCAGTTGTCATTGTCGGGGTTGATCGTGAAAGACGGGCTCACCCAAGTGATCAGCCCATCGCTGGACGCGTAAAAACTGCTGGCCTCCGAAACGTTCGTGGTCAGATTGAACGAAGAATCGTAGCCCAGGTAGTAAAAGTTGAATCGAACTGAGAATCCGGGATCAAGAACCCGGAGTTGACCTGTAACTTGGTAGGTCCCCGGCGAAAGATTGGCAAACGGCGATGCGTTTACAGCGGTGTAATATCCGCCCACCTCGTTGTCAAAGACGTCTGCATCTGCGGAAAGAGTAAAGAGCCAGGATTGGTTCCCCGCGATGACTAGACTGGAATTGTCGGTAATGGTCGAGGAAACCGTGGTGATGTCGCCGGTGGTTTCTGTGAAATAACCGGAGATGGCTGGGGGTGGCGTGTTGGCAGTGAAACTCTCGAAGTCGCCGTCAACGATCAAGGTGGCCTGAGCCGGCAGGATGAGAGGGAGGAAGGCAGCTAGAGCGGCAAGAATGGAACAAGTTACTTTCATGACTTCAAAGTGCGCCTCACAGCTGATGTCTTCAATCAACAAAAAGTTGCATTGTGTATAAAATGTGCTTTTGTAGCGTCCTGTTGATCTGGCCTAACCTTCAAAGGTGATCCGTCCTAAGGGGAGCGGCCTCGAAACCGTCCTGATCCCTATTGTTGAGCACGATGCAGAATTCTTCTCGAGTGAAGCGCAGAACTACGTCCAAGGGTTTGGCTGCGCGGGGCAAGGAGCCCTCAGACGGTTGGTTCTTTGAGCCTGAGGCCGAGAATTGGTTGGATATGCATTTTCGTCCGACGTTGATCGGGCAGGATAACTGCGCGGGGAAGGATTTTTCCATGGAC
>JBDNCR010000322.1:0-3091 GCA_046719555.1 Verrucomicrobiia bacterium
TGGCGTCCGATCTTCGGCACCGATCCCACATCTACCGAGCCAAGGTCCAAGCTGTCCGACGGTCTTAACGCCACCTTTATTCCAGATAACCAAAACCACCATCACCATGACCGACCTCAAAACACCTCTTGCACAAATGCCAGAAGCCATTCCCGCCGAAGCAAAAAAGACGATCCCGCCAATCAGCTTCAAAATCTCTGGCGATTGGGAAAAAACCAACCGGGAAGCATCGTCTTGGGTGACCCGCGCCACCGGGATCAAATTGGATGATGCGCCGAGCTGATCTTAGTCAGAGATCACTCAAATCAACCAAGGTTCCTACACCAGAAGCCCAGGCAATCACCCACCACGGAGGAACGGTTATCGCCTCGACAATTCTTATCCCACCAGTCAAACTCGCACAACAAACCACCGACCGCGATGAAGGCTTCCAACAAATGTCACCGCCTCTCGGCTTCGCACCAGAATGCTTCATCCACCGAGAAGCCCGTCACCTCCCCCAAAGTCAGATTCTTAACCCAGCAAGAGCAACGCGACTTACGCGCTAAAGCCATCCAAGCAGCGACATACGCCAGACTTCGCCTGCACCAAAGGGACTGACTGTTCCGCCTTTGTTCCGCCTTTGTTCCGCCTTTGTTCCGTCTTGGTTTCTGCTTGGTTGCAGCTTCAAGCCACTTGAAGCAAAGCGGTAAATCCCGGGGGGGAGTGGACAGGGGAGGCAGAGCTTCCCCTTCCCTCGTCATTCTTCCGATTCGTTTCGAGGTTTAATGCGTATCTCGTTGACGAACGCCCTGCCCCTTCCGCCGCGTCGGCCTTCTACTCGGCTCAAGGTCTGATTCGCCGCCGCCTCAAAGATTTTCCCCAACTCCGAGCCGGTGATCGTCACGATGAGGCAGGAGAACTGGAACACCATCCCCTTGCCGTCCATTGACGCTTCCACCTTCATCAGCGAGGAATGAGGGACCTAAACTTGCGCTGATCCTTTCGGCGTGAAAACAGTCCCGCTCGCATTCTGTTTTTTCTCAAAGACTGCTTTTTTGCTAACGGGTTTTCATCATCCGTCGTCCAATCAGCGTTCGCACCATGTGATCCCTTTGGGCAATCCTTTGCATTTTCATGGTTCCTCGGACGGCTCTACCTATAAACATACACTCACCAACTTTTCTCCCCGCTTAAAAATAGCGCGCCAAATCCCCTCCTTGCCGCAGCAGGGTGAGATCGACCTCCGCATCGCTACGGATTGTATCCGCGAGGGCCAGAACCCCCAGGACTGCGACACCTTCATTAACGACGACATCCACTGGAATCTCGTCTCCATCATCCAGCGCTTCGGGCGGATTGACCGGATCGGCAGCGTCAACACGGCCGTCCATCTCATGAACTTCTGGCCCACCAAGAACCTCAACAAATACATCAACCTTAAAAACCGCGTCGAGGACTGCATGGTTCTCGCGGATCTCTCCGCGACCTTCGGGGACCACGTGTTAAAAAACGAAGAGATCGAAGACATCATCTCCGACGATCTGCGCGATCGCGACCGACAACTCCTCCGGCTCAAGGATGAAGTCCTCGACCTCGAAGATCTCGGCGACAGCGTCTCCTTCACCGAGTTCGCCCTCGACGACTTCCGCCTCGAGCTGCTGAAATACATCGAGGCGAACCAAGTCCAAAAAGCGGTGAAATCTCTCGCCGCCACCTTCCGAAAACGCGCCGCCTCCGCCTTGCAGTCCGGTCGCGGCTTCGTCCTCCCCAACGTCCAACAACAAGTCCACGAAACGACCGACCTCGAACCTGTCACCTGGCTGGTGATCAAAGACGGAAAGGCGGATTGACGGGAATCCGTCTTTCTGCAATATTCCCTCATGAAAACCACCATCGATATTCCGGAGCCCCTCTATAAACAGGCGAAAATTCGCGCCATCGAACAGGGACTGACGCTCAAGCAGATTGTTCTGACGGCGCTGCAGCGTGAGCTGGAAAACCCTCAAACCGCCCGAGAGGCTCCTGCCCCCTATTGGGCCAATCGGAAGCTTCATCCCGAATTCAAGCGCCTCGCGGATGCGGGCTTAATGAAATTGTCGCCAGGGGAACGCACCATTGACGACATCGTCAGCGACATTAAGGCAGATCCCCATTTGTGATTTACTTCGACGCAACCTACTTGGTCCGCCTTTATCTCACCGAACCAGGAAGCGAAGAAGTGCGCGCGCTTTGCGCCACCCACCAGCTCTGCTCCGCCAGCCACGCGCAGGCGGAAGTTCCCGCAGCCATCCACCGTGCCTTCCGGGAGGGGAGACTCTCGCCGGAGGTTTTTGCTGCCGCACTTGGTCAGTTTGCCATGGATCAAGCCAGCGATGGCATTCGCTGGCTCCCGCTGAGCCATGCTTTGCTTGGGGGGATGGTCTCCCGCTTTTCGAAAATGCCCCGCACCACCTTTCTCCGCGCAGCGGACGCGCTGCACCTTGCCTGCGCTGCCGAGCACGGCTTCACGGAAGTCTATTCCAACGACCGCCACTTCCTCGCGGCCGCCCCGCTCTTTGGGCTGAAAGGCCACAATATCCTCGGGAACCATGAGGGCTGACCACCTCATCGCTCTCCAAGCCCCATGCCGAATCCTGCGGATCCGTTCCCCGCAGGGCCGTCTCGACATCAACCTGTTCGAACTCGACGGGGTCCAATCACCGGCCCTCAAACAGGCAGCGAAACGCTCATGTCTTCGAAACCCTCCGGCAACCAAAAGCGGATCGGCTACCACGTTGAGGAATCCGCGCCCAACCCTTGCGGAATCCGCCGCTGCCAATGATTTCATCGTTCCCTACTAATAATTTTTTCCCATGGACCTTCGCCCTGAAATCCAAGCCGCTCGCATAAATTTCCTGAAGGGGGGAGGGGCGTCCCGGCCCTCCTCTTCCGAGAACTCAGGGCAGGCTGCCCTTGCCACCCTCCGGAAGAAATTCGAGGAACTCCACAACGGCGCCCACCCCCTCCGCCGCGCCCTCGATAAACTCCAAACCCTCGAAACCATCCGCATCCTCGAAGGCAAGGCATGAACGACTCACACGAAGGCACGAAGACACGAAGGGACAAAGAG
>JBDNCR010000323.1:0-3080 GCA_046719555.1 Verrucomicrobiia bacterium
TAGAGGGATTCGGTAGAAATGAGCTGCCGCAATGGCCATGGCAGCGTTCTGCGCGTTGTGCCGACCGAACAGCGGCACCCGGAAGGTGTGGCCCAGAAGATGGAAACGAACCCCCTCGGACGAAGTTGAATACTCGGTGATTCGGACGGCGGCGTTCTCATTAAAACCCACTTCCACCAATTGACACTGCGCTTTCCGGGACACCTCAACCGCATTGGCATCGTCAGCGTTGAGCACCAACATGCCGTTGCGAGGAATGATGTCCACAAATCGGCGGAAGGTGGTTTTGATTTCTTCCAGCGATCCGTAAATGTCGGCGTGGTCAAATTCGACATTATTGATGATCCCAAGCTCTGGAAGATAGTGGAGAAACTTGGACCGTTTGTCGAAGAAGGCCGTGTCGTATTCGTCCCCTTCCAAAATCCAGTTGGCACCTTTCTGCCGACGGCAGCCCTGGTCAAAATTCAGTGGGATCCCTCCAATGAGATAGGAGGGGTCACGCCCGGCATGTTGGAACAGCCAGGCCAAAAGCGATGTGGTGGTCGTTTTTCCGTGAGTCCCCGTGACGACCAGATTATGCGTGTGACGGAGAAAGAAGAACTTGAGCGCTTCGGGTAGGGACAAATAGTAGAGACGACGGTCCAAGGCAGCCTCCAGCTCAAGGTTCCCGCGCGAAATGGCATTGCCGACGATCACCAGATCCGGGGCCGGGTCCAAGTTTTCCTCTCGGAACCCCTCGAACATGACAATGCCCTTCGCCCGGAGAAAATCTGACATGGGCGGATAGACCTTGGCGTCCGAACCGGTCACCCGATACCCCTCGTCATGAAGCATCGCCGCCACCGAACCCATGGCGGTGCCACAGATGCCAATAAGATGAATGTGTTGAAACGGGGTGGCAGTCACTTGAAGGAATAGAGGGGTGGCAGCATTCAGGACACCCGAGATGAGGCAGGGGCACCCGCCGGTTCCGCCCGGGCAACCTGAGCAAGAAAGTAATCAATCGAATCGGCAAGCGCCAGCCAACTGGCTTCAATCACCGAACCCGAAACCCCAACCGTGCCCCAAGAGGCCGGTCCATCGGACGAATTGATCAAAACCCGAATATTCGCAGCAGTCGCGGCAGAGGAATTGACAATCCTCACTTTGTAATCCGTCAAGTGCATCCGGGCGAGCTCCGGATAAGCCGGGGTGAGCGCCAGCCGCAGCGCCGCGTCCAGGGCGTTCACCGGCCCATCCCCATCCGCCACGACATGGCTCCGTTTCCCCGCAACCGAAAGTTTCAGCGTGGCCTCACAGGTATCAAATTTGTGAATCTCATTCTTCCGAACCGAGAGATGATACTCTTCCAAGGTGAAGTAGGGACGGTAACGACCGAGTGATTTCCGCACCAACAGATCGAAAGAAGCGTCAGCCGCCTCGAACTCATAGCCCTGCGCCTCCAAAGCTTTGACCCGATCGAGAATCGCCCGGGCTTCAGGCGATTTATCCGACAACTCAAACCCGAGCTCACGAGCCTTCAGCATGATGTTCGATCGGGACGAAAGCTCACCCACCAAAATCCGGGAGCGGTTGCCCACCATCGCCGGGTCAATGTGTTCGTAGCTTTGCTTGAACTTGGTCACCGCGTTGGCATGCATGCCACCCTTGTGAGCAAAGGAGGATTGCCCAACAAAAGGAGCCCGGGGGTCATGGTTCTGGTTGGCCAGCTCATCAACAAAATGGGAGAGCTCCGAAAGACCCGCCAACCGACCCGGCGGAAGAACGGCCCGGGCAAGCTTCAGCTCAAGAATCGGAATCACCGTGGTTAGATTGCAATTTCCGGTCCGCTCGCCATAGCCGTTGATCGTCCCCTGAACCTGCGAAGCTCCCGCGTTCACCGCCGCAAGCGCGTTGGCCACCCCCAGACCGCAATCATTGTGCGTGTGAATGCCCACCCGGCAAGAGACCGCTGCCAGGGCCGCCGCCGTCGCTCGGGAGATCTCCTCCGGCAAACGGCCCCCGTTGGTGTCGCAGAGGACGACGTAATCCGCTCCATGATCGGCAGCGGCCCGCAGACAGGCCAGGGTGTAATCAGAATCCGCAAAAAAACCATCGAAGAAATGTTCCGCATCGTAAATCACCTCACGCCCTCGGGCTTTCAACGCCCGGACCGTGTCGGCAATCATGCGGAGATTCTCATCCGGGTCGGTTCGCAGGACCCCGGTGACCTGAGCGCGGGACGATTTACCCACAAACGTCACCGCCGGAGTTTCCGCCCGCAACAGCAACTCAACTTGAGGATCATCCTCGGCGGACCCACCCGGGCGTCGGGTGCTGCCGAACGCCGCCAGCCGACACGACCCAAGGTTCAACTTGGCCGCTTCGCGGAAAAAACCCATGTCCTTCTCATTCGATCCGGGAAATCCCCCTTCCACGTAGTGAAATCCAAACGCCGCCAACCGCGAGGCCAACTGAAGCTTGTCAGCCAACGAAAAATTGATCCCCTCCGCCTGCGCGCCGTCGCGCAAGGTCGTGTCATACAAAGTGACGGAGGGCAGTTGCATGGGCAGACTTGGGTTAAGTGGAAGAAAGAAGGTAGGGCAGGAGTCTAGGAGAAGACAAGCCCGGCTAAAAAAACCGTTGCCTCTCTCCAACCCCCACCGCCTGATGGTCGTCACGATTCCCTTGGCAAGTCTTCGCGGCTTGCTTGGCTTGCAGCCATGAACGTCGAGCCCCCTCCGGACAGTGTGGTGCGGGAAGCAGCAGCACGAGCTCTGGGCGAGGATCGTGGCCCGGCCGACATGACCTCACTCGCGGTGGTGGCTGAGGAGGCTCAGGCCTCCGGCCAGATCATCGCTCGGGAGCCATGCCGTTTGGCCGGATTGATTGTCGCGGAACGGGTCTTGTTGGAAACCGACCCCGCCATCCGATTCACCCGCTGCAAAGAGGACGGGGACGAAATTGAAGCTGGTGAAACGGTGCTCAAACTCCACGGCCCGGCCCGATCGATTCTGACCGCCGAACGCTCCGCTCTCAATTTCCTCCAGCAACTCAGTGGCGTCGCGACGGCCACCGCCGTTTTTGTCGCTGCGGCCGCT
>JBDNCR010000324.1:0-3076 GCA_046719555.1 Verrucomicrobiia bacterium
CTATCTCCGGCCTGAAACCGCCCAGGCTATTTTTGTCCAGTTTCGCAATGTTCTCGACACCGCTCGCAAGAAATTGCCGTTCGGCATTGCCCAGATTGGCAAAGCGTTCCGGAATGAGATTAATCCCCGAAATTTTACGTTTCGTTCCCGGGAATTTGAACAAATGGAAGTGGAGTTCTTTGTCAAACCCGGCACCGGGAAAGAGTGGCTCGACCGTTGGTTGGAGGATCGGCTTGCTTGGTATGAATCGATCGGGATCCCGCGCAAGAAGATCCACGTTCTCGACGTGCCCGCTTCCGAACGCGCTTTTTATAGTCAGGGAACCTACGATCTGGAATATGAATTCCCCTTTGGAGTTCAGGAACTTGAGGGGATCGCCTATCGGACCGATTACGACCTTTCCAAACATCAGGAAGCTTCGGGTAAACCGCTCGATTATTATGATGATGAAACCAAGGAGCGTTTTATTCCGCATGTGGTCGAGCCGAGCGCGGGGGTCGATCGCACCTGTTTAGCGGTTCTTTGCGAGGCCTTCACGGAGGAAGAGGTCGCCGATGACAAGGGGAATAAAGAAATCCGGACGGTCCTTCGCTTCGCTCCGGCCATTGCGCCGATTAAGGTGGGCGTGTTTCCCCTTTTGAAGAACAAGCCGGAACTGGTGGCCAAAGCTCGCGAGGTGGAGGCTCTGCTCCGCCCGCATCTGGCAGTCTTCTACGATGAAAGCGGAGCCATCGGTCGGCGCTACCGACGTCAGGACGAGGTGGGGACACCCTTTGGAGTGACGATTGACTTTGAAACTCTGGAAGGGGTCAAAGAGGGTCCTCTGGCTGGAAAAACCGACACCGTGACCTTGCGACACCGGGATTCCATGGCCCAAGAAAGAATGCCGATGGCCGAGCTTGTGTCCTATTTGATGGCCCGCATCCGTTGATGGGAGAGCCATGGAGCCTTGGCTTTCAAGGCCAGCCGCCACCGCCCGCCCCGACCGTCCATCAGATCAGTCCTCAGCCGTGTCGAGCCCGAAACGGGCGTGGGCGGCCCGCATCGCGTCGGCGGCCCGCTCCTCGTCAATGACCACCGCAATTTTGATCTCACTGGTGGAGATCATCTGAATGTTGATTCCGGCCTCAAACAAGGCCCCGAAGAGGTTTGCCGCCACGCCGCTGTGGCTTCGCATCCCGATGCCCACCACCGAAAGCTTGGCCACGCCTTCACGGATGATCAGATCCCGGGCCATGGCGGTTTCGAGAACCGGCTCCAACACCTTCCGCACCTTTCCCGCGTGCTCCTGATTGAGGGTGAACGTGATATCGGTGGTTCCCTGGAGGGAGACGTTTTGCACGATCATATCCACGTTGAGATCGGCTTGAGCCAGAGTGGTGAACAGGGCGGCCGCGACCCCGGGCTTGTCGGGCACGCCCGCGATGGTCACCTTGGCTTGGTTTTTCTCGAGACTGACGCCCCGCACAACGACTTGTTCCATGGATGAGGTTTCTTGTTTCACGAGGGTTCCCGGGTTGGCATTGAAACTGGAGCGGACTTCAAAGACGACGCCGAACTTTTTGGCAAACTCAACCGAGCGGGCCTGCATCACTTTGGAGCCGGAACTGGCCATTTCCAACATCTCGTCATAAGAAATTTCAGCCAGTTTCCGTGCCGAGGGGACCACCCGCGGATCTGCGGTGTAAACCCCGTCCACGTCGGTGAAGATTTGGCACAAATCGGCTTGGAGCGCTGCGGCCAGGGCGATGGCGGTCAAGTCGGATCCGCCCCGGCCCAGCGTGGTGATTTGTCCTTCCATGGTCTGGCCCTGGAACCCGGCCACAATCACGACTTCGCCCCGGTCCAAAAAGCTCCACACCTTGTTGGGTGTGATGTTGCTAATCTTGGCCTTGGTATGAACTCCGTCGGTGACGATTCCGGCTTGTGCGCCGGTAAGGGAAACGGCGGGAACTCCAATTTCGTGCAGGGCCATGGCCAAGAGTGCGATGGTCGTTTGCTCGCCAGTCGCCAACAAGACATCCAACTCCCGTTCGGTTGGTTCCTTGGCCACCTCTCGGGCAAGCTTGAGTAAGGAGTCGGTGACCCCTGACATGGCGGAGACCACCACAATGAGTTGGTGGCCATCGGAGCGGAACTCAGCGACTCGTCGGGCCACGTTGCGGATCCGCTCGGTCGTGCCCACGGAGGTGCCTCCGTATTTTTGAACAATCAGCGCCATGCGAGCGGTGGAGGATGGCGGAACGGAGGGTTCCGGCGAGCAAAAAAGTGTGGTTTCCCTGGGATGGCCCAGACGGTGTCTCCGCGTTGGTTCGCCTGAAGGGTATGGAGGAAGGGGAGCGGGTGAAGGGATTCGAACCCTCGACATCAACCTTGGCAAGGTTGCACTCTACCAACTGAGTTACACCCGCGCTCGGGAGGAGGGGAAGCAAACCATGCGCCTGGTCCCCTCGCAAGCCCATTTTTTTCGGAGAAAACGGCCTCAGAGTTCCACCTAAACCTTGGCATCCGCCGCGAAAACCCTAACGTCCGTCCTGACCTCATGAAGCTTGTTATCGGCTCGGATCACGCCGCCTTTCGACTTAAAGAAACCTTGAAAGCCCGATTGCTTGACGCTGGGCACGACCTTACGGATGTCGGGACCGACTCGGAGGCAGCGGTGGATTACCCCGATTTTGCCATGAAACTTGGCATGGCCATCGCCCGTGGGGAAGCCGAGCGTGGCATCCTCCTTTGCGGTTCGGGCGTCGGGGCTTCGGTGGCGGCGAATAAGATTCCGGGAGTTCGGGCCGGACTATGTCATGACACCTATTCAGCTCACCAGGGCGTCGAACACGACGACATGAACGTTTTGGTCTTGGGCGCCCGTATCATCGGTGAGGAGGTTGCCAAAGAATTGGTCGATACCTTCCTCCGTGCCCGTTACTCGGCAGAGGAGCGGCATGCCCGACGCCTTGCCAAAGTCCTCGACATTGAGCGCGCCTTTTTCTCTCCAACTCAGCACCCTTAACCCTCCCAACCCCCCTCCGTTTATGCCTCTTCATGCTCCTGCACGCCTTACCGCCTCGCTGACCAC
>JBDNCR010000325.1:0-3076 GCA_046719555.1 Verrucomicrobiia bacterium
ACCCCGATGCGGTGTTCACAGTTTTTGCGGCCGAATCCGAACCCGAATCGGTTGACGCGGATGGTGGACTTGGGTTTTTCCAAGCTGGCGGGAGGTTATTGGTGGGTCTTGGGCTGGGCGATGCGGAGGCGTTGGCTGGTGTTGATTGGGGCGACGGTATTGTTCGGGATTTCGCTGCTGGTTTATCGGGGGTTACGGGTGGAGTTTGTGCCGCCGCAGGATCAGAACTTTGTCAGGTTGTTCATGCAAACGCCGACGGGGTCGTCTCTGGCGGCAACCGACGCCAAGACGCGGGAGGTGGAAGCGTTTTTGCGGAGTCGACCCGAGGTGGAACGTTTTTTTGTTTCGGTGGGAGGGATCACTGGGGTGCCGAATCAGAGTTTTGCGGCGGTGACCTTTGTGGATAAGTCGAAGCGGGCGATGAGTCAGGACGACTTGATTCAGTTGTTCCGGCGCGAGTTGGGACAGATTGAGGGGTTACGGGTGACGATTCAGGATTTGTCGACGCGGGGCCTCACGCCCCGGCGGAGTCAACCGGTGGAGTTCAATCTCCGAGGGTTGGATTATCAGGAGTTGGACCGGATCTCGAGGGAGATCATCCAACGTCTGGAGCGGACCGGGTTGGTGACGGATCTGGACACGAGCTATCGGGCGGGGATGCCTGAGTTGAGGATTGTGCCGGATCGGGAGGCGGCGGCGTTGCGTGGGGTAACGATGGCGGAGATCGGGCGGACGATCAACGCGGCCATTGGCGGGTTGAGGGAAGGGAAGTTCAGCAATGACGGGAGGCGTTATGATGTCCGGCTACGGCTGGAGCCGGAGCAGCGGTTGACTCCCGAGGATGTGAAGCGGTTGCAGGTGAGGACGACTTTTGGCGAGCTGATTCCGCTGGAAGATGTGGTGCGGTTGGAGGAGGTGCCGACGGTGCAAACGGTCAGCAGGATCAATCGGCAGAGGGCCATTTCGGTCACGGCGAATCTTGCTCCCGGGGTGTCTCAGGCCGCGGCCGTTGAGGCGGCGGAGCGGATCAGCCGCGAGGTGTTACCGGCAGGTTACTCGTTTAATTTGGAGGGGGGAGCGCAGACCTTTGCGGAGAGTTTTGCGACGTTGCAATTCACTTTGGTGTTGGGATTGATCATCGCCTACATGGTGTTGGCGGCGCAGTTCAACAGTTTTATCCATCCGTTGTCGGTTTTGCTGGCCCTGCCGTTTTCGTTGACGGGTGCGTTGCTGGCGTTGTGGGTCACCAATCAGTCGATTAGTCTGTTCAGCGGGATTGGGATCATTTTGCTGATGGGGATTGCGAAGAAGAACTCGATTCTGTTGGTGGAATTTGCCAATCAGATTCGAGAACGCGACCGACTGGCCTCGCACGAGGCGATGCTGCGGGCGGCGCCGATTCGGCTACGACCGATTTTGATGACCTCCTTGGCGACGATTGGGGCGGCGGTGCCTTTGGCGTTGAGTACGGGGGCGGGAAGCGAGACCCGGGTGCCGATGGCGGTGACGGTGATTGGAGGGATGGTGGTTTCGACGGCGTTTACCCTTTTTGTGGTGCCCTGCGCGTATAGTTTGTTGTCGCGCTTGGAGTTACGAAAGACGGAGGCGGAGGAGGCTGAGGATGAGGCGGAGTTACGAAGCGACTACCGTCCAGACACCCCGCTTCCGAAACAGAGCCGGAATACCCTAGATGAGGGGATGACGAAGTCGAAGAGAATTAAGAAACAAGATTCCTAATACTTTCTGGAATCCAACGTTTAAAGCTTTTCGGGTAGCGAAAAAGTTTCACAATTGCCATCGGGTTGGTTCAAGAGTTGCTTCGAGTCGGCGGAAGCAAGATCCAATCCGTGAACCGGTTGAGAATGAAAGGGAGAAAGTCATGAGTACCGAAATGAGTTCCAAGACCCTAGAAGAGCATGCGCAAGCGGTGAAGCAGGCGATGGCCGAGAACGCGTCGAGTTCGTTGCATGGGAATGACCCGACCTTGAGGGATGAGCCGCTGGAGTTCGAAACCAGCGCGCACAAGTTTGAATTGCAGCAGGCCGAGACCGAGCAGAGGGAACCTCCCGCTTATGAGCATCTGGGTGAACTGCCAGAGTCGTACGGGACCAAGCGTTTATTCTTAACGGCGCGTGATCCTTACTTCCTTTTTGCTTACTGGGATTTGCATCATCATCAGATTGCCGAGATGCAGAGTTGGTCCCACGACGGGAAGGCGTTCCTGCAACTTTACCATGCCTCCGGGGCCCGGGTGCAGCAGGTTCAGATTTATCCGAATACGCGGGAGTGGTTCCTGCAGGTGAATCAGCCGGACACGGCATTTTTTGCGGAACTGGGTTATTACAATCATGAGGGAGCGTTTGTGGTGGTCTCGCGTTCCGGGGTGACGGTGACGCCACGGGATAACCTGTCGTGGAAGACCCATGCGCAGTTTGTCACCATTCCGTTTGAGTTCAGCTTCAAGCAGTTGCTTGAGCTGGTAGCGGCAGAGCAGCGGGAAGGGGAGGATTTGGCGGAGACCTTGGCGCGGCTCCAGGATCAGGGATTTCCGTTCCCGTTCCCAACGCATGCGGTTCAGCCGTTGTCGGCCGAGGCGCGGGAGAAGATGGACGCGCTGGTGGCCGATGGGGATATTTTGCGGCGGACGCGGATGGGCTCGTTCGATTTGGTCGATGTGCTCAAGCGCCGCTTGAGCGAACAGCGGAGCAGCGGGCAGTGGACGAGCAGCATGAGCAGTCCTTTCGGGGCATCGTTTGGCGTTGGGCGGGAGCGCGGATTCTTCATGAACGTGAACGCCGAGTTGATTATCTACGGCGGCACCGATCCGGCGGCCAAGGTAAGGATCGACGGGGAGGAGATCACGCTGGGCCCCGACGGCAAGTTTTCGTATCACTTCAATTTCAAAGACGGGAAATACCACATCCCGATCGATGCGACGTCGCCGGACGGGGTTGAGGTGAGGTCGGCGTTGTTGTCGTTTTTAAGGCTGACGGCGACGACGGCGGGAGTGGAGGCGACACCGCAGACGCCGAGGCCGACGCCGTTTGGCGAGATTCAGGATTGACTCGATCCTGAC
>JBDNCR010000326.1:0-3040 GCA_046719555.1 Verrucomicrobiia bacterium
TTCAACGCGGAAAACAAGAACGGGGTGTTGGAGGGATTCTGTCAGATAGCGAAAGCGGCCGGTGGCGGCGAGGGTTAAGCCTATGTCCGGGCGGAGCCAGGAGGGGCCCCGATCGTAGAGGATAGCTCCAGCAAGGTTATCTTTCGATTTCTCGAGGTCGTAATGGCCGTGTCGGATAAAGTAAAAATAGTTGGAGATATAGTCGCTTGGTTCGATGAGAAGATGAGTGACGCCTCGCTCCCGGATGATGCGAAGGGCTTGGTCCCAATCGTCTGCGGCGAGGATGTCGGTAGCGGCTCGCAAGCCATCAAGATTCTCCCAGTAGAAAGAGATGATGGTGGGAATTCCGGCAAAGTAAGCGATGGCAGGAGCGTAGTTCGGATCCGCAAGCAGGATGCGTGGGGGGGGCTCAGCGCGGGCCAGGGCTTGGGCGGTATTGCTAATGAAGGCTGCTTGCAAAAGATCGACAATGATGGTTCGGCCTTGGAGAAACGGACGGATTTCTCTGGTCTGGAAGAACATCAGCAGGCAAGTCTGAGTGAAAAGAAGCACCGCAACCGAGCAGGCCACAACGTTTTTGAAGAAGGGTCCATGGCCAAGCCGAAAGAGGGCTGCAAGAAGAACGGCTGTGAGCAAAGCGATGGCGACGGCGAACATGGAAATCCACCGAATCTGAAAAAGCCCAAGGGCAAGCAAAGCCAAGGCCGAGCTAAAGAGAACCCAGACCCAAACGAGGACGGTTGGCTGACGACGGAGACGCCACATAAGGTAAGGGGCCAGAAGAAGGCCGAGCGGAGCCAGGCCAAAGGAGCGGAAAAAATGGTTCCACATATCATCCTTGATGAAGTTTGCGTACGTGTAGAATTCCTTGATAAAGTTATGAAAACGGAGCATTTCCACCGTCCGCATGGTGTGGAATTCGGCGGGACCACGCAGCAGGAGGGCAAGGGGGAGGAGAACGATTAAGGCGCAAATCAAACCGATGATCCAGGAACGCCACTGGTTCTGAGGATGGTCTGAGGTTTTGATCCGGCAAGCGTGATACAAGCCGATGCCGACGGCGAAAGCGGCACCGGCGTAAAGGGGATGATTCACCTCTACCCGTTGCCAGGGGAAGTCCGGGAAATACTCGAGAGCGTAGAAAAAGAGAGCGGTCAGGGACGAGATCCAACCCCATTCCATCCAGAGCCGGGCAGGTCCGGAAGCCGAGCCGGGCGTTTTGGATGTTGGGGGGATCACGAGAAGAGAGGTGGCGACTGAACCGGCCAAAAGGAGGAGAAAAAACATTTGCACGGTGGCACTCACCCAAAGGCCCAAACCCGTGCAAAGGGCAGAAAAGCCGAACCAAACCCGCTGTTGAGTGCCCGATTCGGTCGGGGCGTCCGGACTAGCGGATCGGTTAAAACCTAGACTGGCCGCGAGAACACCCAGAATGGAGCCGAATCCGAAAAGGAGGTGAAAGGTTTGGTGATCGGGACGGAGCGGGTGGAAGGCCCAGAGAAAATCTCCAAACGCACTCATCATCAGCACAGCAGCCCCTCCGACCCACCACCCGAGCGATTTCCCTAGGCTCACGAAAACCACGGTGGCGAACGTAAGAAAGACCAGCCCGTTCAACCAGACCGAGGCGCGTTCTAGGTTCTCCCGCATCGATTCATCGGGATGGATCCATGCTCGAACCCGTCCGAGGAGTGCCAGGCTCCAGCTGACGCTTTGGCTCCAGTGCACTTCGCGACCGAAAGGGGCGTTATCGGCGTGGGTGAAGCGGACTCGCCACTCATCCCCTTCAATGATCTGCCGGGCGTAGAGGAGCCACAGATAGGAATCGGGCTCCACGAAGAGGGGACCTGATGAAGCCCTTTCGCCCGTGGCTAGAAGCTTGAGCTCAGCAGTGAGTTTCTCTGAAGCCCGGATCCAGAGAAGGCTCTGCCAGAAAAAGTAGGAGCACCCCGCAAGGGTGAGGGTCAGTCCGAGAACGAAGGCTGTCGAAAGGGGGCGGTAATGCAGGACTCGCATGGGCCAAGGAAAGAGAGCGGAAGGGAAAAGAAAAGCCCCAGACCTGGGGTCAGGTCTGGGGCGGGAAGAATCCCGTTGAAAGCCTAAGCCCGCGAGGTCCGACGACGGAGGAAGATCAGCGCCCCGAGGCCGAGGGCCAAGAGAGCGTAGGTTGAAGGCTCAGGAATCAGAGCGACCGAGCCGTTGAGAATCAAATCGTTCCCTGAAATGTTGGCAATGCGAACCGTGCCCCCGGTAGCCGAGGTTCCACCGTTGATGGAGGTAGAGCCAAATGCCCAGAAACGGAATTCGACTACCTGGTCCGTGGTGAAGTCAGTGAAGTTCCAAGTCTGGAGGCTGGTCGGGGCCGGATTGGTCAAGGTGAAATCAAACGTTGTAAATGATCCTGACCCGATCCGGTAACCCCACCGACCCTGCTGGGGGGCCGTGTTGCTCCCGTTCATGGCGAACTGGAGCGACGTGTAAGTAATTTCATATCCGGCGTCCGGGGTGATGGTGAAGTTGATGTAGTTGGTGGTCTCGTCAAAGGCACCAAGATTCCAGTTGTTGCTGTTGAACGAGTTTCCAGCGTTGACCCAGTTCACGGTGGTTCGACCCAGCCCGGATGCGTCGGCGTTGGGAGCAACGAATCCAGCAGCGTATCCAGTATTATTGGACGTTCCAGTCCCTTGAACATCCCAAGTAGCGATTTGAGCGTGAACTGATCCGATAGCGAGGAGGGTCCCCGCGAAGGTGAGGAGTATGGTTTTTTTCATGTGTTTTTGAGGTGCTCGTCCCCCGCCGAAGTTAGGGCCTCGAAGAAGTTGGAGCTGCCTTGTTGGGTTTTGTGCTTTGGTTCTCGAAGAAAGGTTTTTGAATGTTTTATGATCCTAAGTAAGCAAATTTGTTGCCAGAGAACGTTTTATATCTTGATCAATTTGATCGAAGTCGAACTCAGTCAACGAGCGGAACGTGACAGCGGAATGCCACGACGCAAGGGCGAGAATGAAACAAGTTTGTGGCAGAGGATGAAATCGGAAGGATG
>JBDNCR010000327.1:0-3035 GCA_046719555.1 Verrucomicrobiia bacterium
GATGATCCGGAAGTCCGACTTCTTCTGCGCCAACTCCGTGTCCACCAACCGTTGCCCCACCAAGGGCGAATCCTTCTTCACCAACACCTGACACAAAAAATTCTTCCGATCATCTGGCGTCAACAACGCCGTCACCGTCTGACGTGCCGGCAACAACTTCGGCCCGAACAACGTCATATAAATCACCCCCAACACCACAAAAGGCACCCCTACCCAAGCCAGTTCAAACATCCCCAACGGCGCCAACCCGTAATTCTTTGCCGCAATCCCCGACACCAAAATATTGGTCGACGTCCCAATCAACGTGCAACAGCCCCCAAGAATCGCCGCATACGACAACGGAATCAGTAACTTCGAGGCCGGCAACTCCCTGCTCCGCGCCAAATGAATCAAGATCGGCATGAAAATCGCCACCACCGGCGTGTTATTGATAAACGCCGAACAAAACGCCACCAACAACATCACCGGTGGCAAAATCAACCACAGATTACCCCCCAAATAATTCCCCAACCACCGTCCAATCCCATCAATCGCCCCCGTCTTCGTCAGCGCCGTGCTCAAAATAAACATCGCCGCCACCGTCAACGGCGCCTGATTACTGAACACCTCAAACCCCTCCGCCACCGTAATCAACCCCGTCAGAATCACCAAACAAAACCCGCCCAACGCCACCACATCCGGCGGAGCCCACTCCCGAATAAACGCCACCACCAACAAACCCAAAATCAGAAAAACCAACGCGATCTCCATAAAAAGCCTCTCGACCCCGGCAGTAAAGCCATCCTCAGCCAACCATCAACATGTTTAACGTCCCCAGAATTGACTCCCGCCCCTTTCCCGGGCACCTTCCCCTTCCTCTCGCACCGTCCTCATGCCATCCTCCTCCATCAAACGCGTCCTCTTCGTCTGCACCGGCAACATCTGCCGCAGCCCCATGGCCGAGGGTCTCTTCCGCCAAGCCGCACTCGACCGTAACCTCCCCATCGAAGCCCTCTCCGCCGGCATCGGCGCCGTCGGCGGACAACCCCCCTCCACCCACGCCGTCCAAGCCATGCGTGATCTCGGCATCGATATCTCATCCCTCCGCTCCAAATTTCTCACCCAAGACCTCGTCGACCAGGCCGACCGCATCCTCGTCATGACCTACAGTCACCTCGACTCGGTCCTCATGCTCTACCCCTCCGCCGCCGAAAAAACCTTCCTCCTCCGCGAATTCGAACCCGGCCTCAATCCCTACGAACGCGAAGTTGACGACCCCATCGGTCAAAGTGCCGCCGTCTACGTCGAATGCCGCAACCAAATCCGGCGCGGAATCGAAGCCTTCCTCAACGCCATCACCTCCGACACCGCACCCCCGCCTGACCCCGAACCCGGCGGCCTCACCCTCGCCCTCGGCTCCGACCACGGCGGCGTCGAACTCAAGTCCCGCCTCGCTGGCTTCCTCAAAAAACTCCACCACGACGTCCTCGACCTCGGCCCCGACCGGAAAGACTCCTCGGACTATCCCGACTACGCCCAAAAAGTCTGCCGCGCCCTCCTCGAAGGGCGCGCCGACCTTGGCATCCTCCTCGATAAAACCGGCCTTGGCATGTCCATCGCCGCCAACAAATTCCCCGGCATCCGCGCCGCTCTCGTCCACAACCCCGAAACCGCCCGCTTGAGCCGCGAACACATTGATGCTAATGTCCTCTGCCTCGCCGCCCTTGATCTGACCCCGGCGAAGGCTGAAGAAATCGTCTCCGCCTGGATTCACTCCGAATTTACCGGCGGTCGACATCACCGCAGACTCACCAAAATGCAAGCCCTCCTCCAAACCCTCCCCGACCCAGCCCGCAAAAACCCCTCCCTCGCCCAGGTCGACCCCGCCATCTTCACCGCCATCACCGAAGAACGGTCCCGGCAAGAACACCACATCGAACTCATCGCCTCCGAAAACTTCACCTCCCGCGCCGTCATGGAAGCCCAAGGCTCCTGCCTCACCAATAAATACGCCGAGGGCTACCCCGGCAAACGTTGGTACGGCGGCTGCGAACACGTCGATACCGTCGAACAAATCGCCATCGACCGGGCCAAAGAACTCTTCGGCGCCGAACACGCCAACGTTCAACCCCACTCCGGCTCCCAAGCCAACTTCGCCGTCTACACCTCCGTCCTCCAGCCCGGCGACACCCTCCTCGGCATGAACCTCAGCCACGGCGGACACCTCACTCACGGCAATCCCGCCAACTTCTCCGGCAAACTCTACCGATTCATCCAATACGGCGTCCGACCCGACACCCACCTCATCGACTACGACCAACTCGCCGAACTGGCCCAGCGCGAACGCCCCAAAATGATCACCGTCGGAGCCTCCGCCTACTCCCGCCTCATCGACTTCGAACGCATGGGACAAATCGCCCGTTCCATCAACGCCCTCCTCTTCGCCGACATCGCCCACATCGCCGGCCTCGTCGCCGCCGGTCTCCACCCCTCCCCAGTTCCCCACGCCGACTTCGTCACCACCACCACCCACAAAACCCTTCGCGGACCCCGCGGCGGACTCATCCTCTGCAAAGCCGCTCACGCCAAAACCATCGACTCCGCCCTCTTCCCCGGAGGTCAAGGCGGCCCCCTCATGCACGTCATCGCCGCCAAAGCCGTCGCCTTCCTCGAAGCCGCCCAACCCTCCTTCAAAGCCTACCAACAACAAGTCCTCCGCAACGCCAAAGCCCTCGCCGAAGGCATGAAGAAAAACGGCTACACCATCGTCTCCGGCGGCACCGACAACCACGTCATGCTCGTCGACCTCCAGCCCCACGGCATTACCGGCAAAGAAGCCCAGGAAACCCTCGACCGCGCCGCCATCACCTGCAACAAAAACGCCGTCCCCTTCGACAAACAATCCCCCTTCAAAGCCGGCGGCATCCGTCTCGGCACCCCCGCCGTCACCACCCGAGGCATGAAAGAAGAAGAAATGTTCCAGATCGCCGACTGGATCCACGAAGTGCTTGCCCACCGGGAAAACCCCTCCCACCTCGCCAAAGTCCGCCAACAAG
>JBDNCR010000328.1:0-3029 GCA_046719555.1 Verrucomicrobiia bacterium
AACTCAACGACGGCAAATCCACCCCCATCAACATGACCCGCCACCAAACCGGTAACCTCAACCTCGCCGCCGACAACGCCCCCGACCTCCGCTTCATCGCCTGGGCCAACGTCGGCCTCGTCCCCCTTCGCGCCGGAGAAAACACCATCACCTTCACCTTCAACGCCAAATCGGGCGAACACACCCACGGCAGCCTCGACGCCTTCGTCTTCACCCGCCAACCCTTCACCCCCATGGGCCAAGCCAAACCCAATGAAGTCGCCCAACACCTCGCCGCGGTCGCCAAGGAAAACGAGGGCTGGACCGTTTGGAATCCTCCCGCCGACGACTTCCGCGACAGCCCCCTCGACCTCCGCCACCTCAACGAAACCGTCGCCGGCCAAAACGGCCGCGTCCGCGCCGAAAACGGTCGTTTCCTCCTCGGCGATGGCACCCCCGTCCGTTTCTGGGCCGTCAATGGCCCCCATGAAAACCTCCGAGGTGACGACCTCAAAAGCGCCGCCCGCCAACTCGCCAAACGTGGCGTCAACCTCGTCCGCTACCACAAAGCCGTCTTCGACCGCCACACCGGCGCCTTCCGACCCGAGGCCCTCACCCACCTCCACGAAATCGTCGCCGCCATGAAGGCCGAAGGCATCTACACCCACCTCTCCATCTACTTCCCCCTCTGGATGAACCCCAACCCCGATCTTCCCTTTCTTCAAGGCTACGACGGCCAACAGCACCCCTTTGCCGCCCTCATGTTCAATCCTGACTTCCAAAAGGTCTATCAAAGCTGGTGGAAACAACTCCTCGAAACCCCGCCCGCCAACGGCGGGCCTGCCCTCAAAGACGACCCCGCCGTCTTTGGCCTCGAAATCCAAAATGAAGACTCCTTCTTCTTCTGGACCTTCAGCGACGACCGCATCCCCCCACCCCAACGTCACCTCCTCCAAAAACAATTCGGAGATTGGGCCATCCAAACCTACGGCTCCATCGACCAAGCTCTCACCGCCTGGAACAACCTCCGCCTGCCCGAAGATAACCCGGCGGAAGGCCGCCTCGCCTTCCGTCCCCTCTACCAAATCTTCACCGATCGCACCCCACGCGACCAAGCCACCGCCCGTTTCCTCCTCGAAACCCAGCGCAACTTCTACACCAACCAAATCCAATTCCTCCGCACCCTCGGCTTCCCCGGACTCATCACCGCCTCCAACTGGACCACCGCCAACAACCAAATCCTCGGCCCCCTCGAAATCTACAGCTACACCCCGGGCGACTTCATTGATCGCCACGGCTATTGGGCCGGACTCCACCGCGGTGAACACGCCGCCTGGTCCATCCGGGACGGTCACACCTTCTCCCACCGCAGCGCCCTCCGCTTCGACCCCTCCGAACCCGGCAAATCCCGCCAAATCTCCCATCCCGCCTTCGATCCCAAATACAACAACCTCCCCTCCATGATCTCCGAAACCACCTTCAACCGCCCCAACCGCTACCGGGTCGAAGCCCCCCCCTTCTACGCCGTCTACGGCGCCCTCCAGGGCAGCGACGCCATCGTCCACTTCGCCCACGACGGAGCCCAATGGCAAGTCAAACCCAACTTCTTCATGCAACCCTGGACCCTCATGACCCCCACCCAAATGGGTCAATTCCCCGCCACCGCCCTCATCTACCGCCAAGGCCTCCTCCGTGAAGGCGACCTCATCGCCGACATCCACCTCAACCTCGACCACCTCCTCGCCCTTCAAGGCACACCACTGGTCCAAAGCGCCAACCTCGATGAACTCCGCAAAGCCGACGTCACCGCCGCCGGCTCCCCCGATGCCCCCTCCGCAAAAATCGATCCCATGGTCCACCTCATCGGTCGCACCAGCGTCACCATCTCCCAAAATCCCGCCTCCACCCAAGTCGCTCCGCTCGAACCCTTCATCGACCTCCCCGCCCAAACCGTCACCGCCTCCACCCGTGAGTTCACCCTCGACTACGGCCGCGGTCTCCTCCGCCTCGCCGCCCCCAAAGCCCAGGGCGCCGTCGGCAACCTCGCCGCCGCCGGACCCATCGACCTCCCTGACCTCACCCTCACCTCCGACCTCGACCTCGGCTCAGTCCTCCTCGTGCCCCTCGACGGCCAGCCCATCGTCTCCTCCAAAAAACTTCTCCTCCAAGTCATGACCGAAGAACGACCCACCAACTTCAAAACCTCTCCCGCAGGCGATGGCATCCTCCGAATCGACAGCATCGGCATCGACCCCTGGCTCTTCCGGTCCCCCTCCGGCAACCTCACCCTCAAACGCCCCGACGCCGGCCAACTCCAAATCACCCCCCTCGACTTCAACGGCTACCCCGCCGCCGATCCCTTCCTCGGCCCCGCCATCCCCCTCCGACCGGACACCGCCTACTACCTCATCTCCGCCCCTTAACCCGGCCCCTTACCCTCCACCAACGCCCCCTCATCCCGGTCAATCCGCTTCCGGATCATCACCAAATGATGCCGGAGCGTATACAACTCCGCCGCATACGCCAGCGGCACATGCACCCCCGCCAACTTCTCCTCCAACTCCAAAATCCGCGCCCGCAACTCCTCCCGGGTGGCCTGCCCCTTCCCATAATCCTGCTCAATCCCATGCACCATCCGATACCACTTCCAAATCTGCCGTCGGATCGACCACCGATACGTCGGATACGCCACTCGCATCAACGGAATCAGCAACGTCAACAACGGCAACGCCAAAAACTTCGTCCGATCAATCAACACCGCCCAGTGAAACGGCAAATACCGCTGCAAAAACGACGGCCCACTCTGAAAATAACGTGCTGCCTCCGGATGCAGCGGAAACTCCAAATTCTCCGCATTCGGAAACTGCCCCGCATTGGCCAAAACACTATGGCCCCCATGCAACTCCCGCGCCGTCTCCAAAAATAAATAGACCAACGCCGGATGCAACTCCTCTCTCGTCACCAACGCCGTCGCCGGGGCCACCAACACCAAATCCCGCGACGGAATGTCCCTTGCCAAATCATACACACTCCGGGGAATCACTGCCTTC
>JBDNCR010000329.1:0-3023 GCA_046719555.1 Verrucomicrobiia bacterium
TAGGGGTGAGGGAGCTTTAGGCGAGGGGCTGGGCTTGGGGGGTGGGATGGCGGGCAGCGTGGTGAAGGCGGGCGACGAGGCCGAAGACGGAGCGGAGGTATTCGAGATCATCGCTGCCTTCTTCGAAAAGGCCGAGGGTGTCGCAGAAGATGAATTCTTCGAAGTCGCCGTGAAGTTTGATGCCGTTGACGGAGCCGAGGCCTTGTTCGTCGGAGCTTTGGCGGGTGAGGAACCAGGCGGTGACGGGGACGACGAGGGTCCAGACGAGGAGGATGGCGATGGTCCAGATGGCGATTTTGTCGAGGCGCCCGAGGATGCGGCGGCGTGGGGGCTTGGCGAGGAGGAGTTCGGGGTGGGAGACGGAGGTGAAGTCGATGCGGCGGTTTTTGGAGAGGACGCCGGTGGTGGTGATGAGGACTTCGGGGTCGACGTGTTCGATGGTGTCGTCCGGGCGGAGGAGGTGGCCGAGTCCGTTGATGGTTTTCCCGGAGAGGGTGACTTGTCCGGGTTGGTAGATGACGGTGTCCTCGTCAAGGATTTGATAGTGGGCCACCCGTTGGCGGAGTTGGTCCGGGGTGAAGGGACCGAAGAGTTCGCCGGCTTGGAGGTGGTAGAAGCCGGGCGAGTCGATGGAAGGGATTTCGGCGACGGAGCCAGGGGCGGAGGGTGGGGTGAGGGAGGTCATGGGGCGGACGGGTTGAGAAGGGCTTGGACGGCGGATTTGAGATGGTCGGGGTCAAAAGGTTTGGGGAGGGTGTGGGTGGCGCCGATGTCTTTGGCGACATCGAGCATGACGGTGCCGGGCATACCGACGCCTCCGCCGGAGACGGCGATGACTTTGATGGAGGGGAGGATTTCTCGGACCCGTTCGATGGTTTCGAGTCCGTCCATATCGGGCATGAAGATGTCGGTGATGAGGAGGTCGAAGGGTTGGCCGGAGCGGGCTTGGGCGATGGCGTCGCGTCCGCAGGCGACTGCGGTGACGGAGTGATGAAGTTCGCGAACGAGGTGTTCCATTTGGGCACGCATGGTTTCGCTATCGTCAACGATGAGGACTTGGCTCATAGGGGAAAGAGGTTTAGGCGGCGGCGAGGCGTTGGATCAAGCTGGTATCGATTTGGGAGGTGGCATCGAGGAGGGTGGGGATGCCTTCGGCTTGAAGGGAGGCGTTGGTGGATTCGCGACCGTGCCAGAATCGGAAGAAGCCGTCGGTGAGTCGGAGGAGGGATTTCAAGGCTTCCATGCCGGAGTGGGTGGAGGTTTCGGCGTGGGTGAAGTGACCATTTTTGAGGAAGACGCAGCCGGCGATGGTGTTGTCGGGTCGGAAGAAACGGAGTTCGCCACATTTCTGGGATTGGACGAGGATTTGGATGAGTTCGAGGGGGGCGAGTTCGCGGAGGGAGCCTTGGAAGGGGGTGGAGTCGGATTCGTTGAAGTTGGGTTTGAAGGTTTGAGAGTTTTCGATTTGTTGGGAGAATTTGGAGATTCCCTCGAGTTTGGAGATGATGCCTTGGAGGGTGGCTTCGCGTTTGACGAGGTCGCGGATGACTTTTTCGGCGAGTTCGCCTTTGCCGGAGAGTTGTTGTTGGACCATGGCGAGGAAGGCGGCTTTTTCTTCGCGTTGGCGGGCGGTTTCTTGGAGGGCGTGGTCGAGGGCGTTGAGGAAGGCGGTTTCGCGGACGGGTTTTTCCAGGAAGTCGAGGATTCCGGCGCGGAGGCCGAGTTTGATGACGTCTTTGTTGTCTTGGGCGGTGAGCATGAGGACTTGGAGGGCGCGCTCGCGGTTTTTGATCCAACGGACCAGTTCGACGCCGGAGCCGCCGGGCATTTCGAAGTCGGTGATGACGGTGTCGAAGGCTTCGGTTCCGAGGTGGTCGAGGAGGCTCATGGCGGGGAGGATGCCGGGGGCCCAGCGGGTGGAGAGGCCGCGGGATTCCAGGATGCCAATGAGGAGTTCGCGCATGAGGGCGTCATCGTCGACGACGAGGATGAGGTTTTTGGCGGGGGGAGGGGCTTCGGAGGCGATTTGGGGAAAGAGGTGAACGGGGGCCCAGTCGTTCATGCCGGCGGTCCAAAAGTAGGCGTAACTGGGGACGGTGCCTGCTTGAAGAAGTTGGAGGCATTCCTTAGCGGGCATCGGGCCGCGTTGGAGCTGGCCGTCGTAGAGGTAGACTGGAGAGTTGGGGGTGACGGCGGGGAGTGCGGTCATGCGGGGGCGGGTTCGGCGTGGGGACTCCAGGCGAGGCAGACCGAGTCGACGATTTGGGCGAGGTGGGGAAGGGTTTCGCGGGCGGCTGCGAGGTCGCCGGAGCGGGCGGCGGTTTCGATTTGCCGACAGAGTTGGTAGAGGTCATCGGCTCCGAAGTTGCCGGCGGTGCCTTTGATGGTGTGGGCGACCCGGGCGACGGCTTCGAGGTCGGCGGCTTCGAGGGCGGTGATGATTTCTTGGTGGCGTTTGCGGGTTTCGCGGACGAAGAGGGCGGCGAGGCGAGGGGGAAAACGAGAGGCGTTGACGGGAGGTGGGTTGGTCGAGGGGGGATCGAGGGCAAGGGAAGGTTCGGGTTCCGGAGGAGGGGGGGAAGGTAAGGGTGGAGTGGGGCGGTGTTGGGCGGCTTTTTGGAGGGCGGCGAGGAGTTCGGATTCGTCAATGGGTTTACCGACGTAGTCGTTCATGCCGACGTTGAGGCAGATGTCGCGGTCGCCGGGCATGGCGTTGGCGGTCATGGCGATGATGTGGATATTCTGGGGGATGCCGGGATGGTCTGAGGAGCGGATGCGGCGGGTGGTTTCGTAGCCGTCGAGTTCGGGCATCTGGCAATCCATGAGGATGGCGTCGAAGGTTTGAGTGGGAAGGAGTTCGAGGGCGCGGAGGCCGTTTTCGGCCATGGTGACGGTGTGGCCCCAGGAGGTGAGGAGGATGTGAGCGACTTCGCGGTTGACTTCGGAGTCTTCGACCAGGAGGAGGTTGAGCGGAGTGACGCCGTTGGGGGGAGGGATGGGGGAGGGGCGGGCGGGGGGTGCTG
>JBDNCR010000033.1:0-9522 GCA_046719555.1 Verrucomicrobiia bacterium
GTCGACATCCTCAGCAGCCTTTGGATTGTCGACGAAGCCTCCATGATCGATGCGCCCCTCATGGCCCGCCTTCTCCACGCCCTGCCCCCCAGCGCCCACCTCATCCTCGTCGGAGATCCGGACCAACTTCCTTCCGTTGGCCCCGGATCGGTTCTCCGAGATCTGATTGCCTCTAATTCTCTCCCTGTCGCCCGGCTCACGGAGGTTTTCCGCCAGGCCGCCGCCAGCCGCATCGTGACCACGGCCCACCGCATTCTCCAAGGCCTCGCCCCCGAACCCCTCGCCCCAGGCCAACCCTCGGACTTCCACCTCATTGAGCGGGCCGGTCCGGACCGGATCACCGAAACCCTGCTCGATCTGGTCACTCGTCGGATCCCCAACAAATTTGGCTTCGACCCTCGCACCGATATCCAGGTCCTCACGCCCATGAACCGTGGTCTGCTCGGCACCAGCGAACTCAACCTCCGCCTCCAGCACGCTCTCAATCCTCCGCGCCCCGGACATCCTCAAATCGAACGCTTCGGCATCATTTTTCGCCCCGGCGATAAAGTCCTCCAAACCCGAAACAACTACGACAAAGATGTCTACAACGGCGACATTGGGTTGGTCAGCGCCATCGACCACGAAACTTCCGAGCTTGTCGTCGACTTCGACGGCCGGCTCGTCCGGTTTGAATTCGGCGAACTCGATGAACTTCAGCCCGCCTACGCCATCACCATCCACAAATCCCAGGGGTCCGAATACCCCGCCATCGTCATCCCCCTCTCCACCGCCCACTTCCTCCTCCTCCAACGCAACCTCCTCTACACCGCCATCACGCGCGGCCGTCAACTCGTCGTCATTATCGGAGATTCCCAGGCCCTCAACCTTTGCCTCCGTAACGACCGCGCTGCGGAACGCTTCACCGGCCTCCAGCGACGCCTCAACCCCATCACTTCCCCGGAATCGCCCCCTTGTCTTCCAGCTTCTGCAACTTTGGCCGGATCACCCACGCACAATAACCCGCATTCGGATTCTTCTGAAAGTAATCCTGATGATAATCTTCCGCCGGATAAAATCTCTCCAAAGGCACCACCTGCGTCACCACCGGCTTCGCCAGTCCCGCTTGCGCCCGGGCCACCGCCGCCTCCGCCTCTTTCTTCTGCCCCTCATCAACATAAAGAATGATGGACCGATACTGCGGCCCCACATCCGCCCCCTGCCGGTTCAAAGTCGTCGGATCATGCGCCAAAAAAAACAAATCCAACAGCTCCGCCACCGTCACCTTACCCGGATCAAACGTCACCTGCACCACCTCCGCATGACCCGTCCGCCCACTGCTCACCATCGGATAAGTCGGATCCGCCTCCTTCCCGCCCGCGTAACCGGACACCGCCGCCAAAACTCCAGGCCGACGCTCAAACACCGCCTCCACACACCAAAAACAACCGCCGCCAACCGTTAACTTTTCCGTTTTCATCTCACCCTCCGCCTTAGCGCTTGGCATCATGACCAACGCCACCCCTAAACTAACCACAAGTAACCCTGTTCGCCAACTTCTCCACCTCTGCGAGTCAATTTGACTCACCTGCCAACAACCACCCCGCACCATTTGTCTCTCCCGATCGTTCTTCACCTTAAAAAGAGGCCAGATCGGCCCAAAAATTCCACCGAAATTTTGGCATTCAAGTTGCATCCCTCCCCACAGTTGATTAGGAGATCGTTATGAGTGAATCGACTGCTTCTTGCGCCTGCGGATCCAATTCCGGGGCTTGCTCCAACCCCGCCCCGGCCACTACCGGCATCCAAAATGGAAAGGGTGACGCCCCCAGGAACATCAGCGAAACCTTCCGCCGTAATTTCGACACCATCAACTGGAGCAGCGATCGCTCCAAGCGCGTCGAAGGTCGGCGCACCGTCAAGGTTTACTAAGAGGCCGATCGGCCATTCCCCAATAAGCCATCGACCCGCTCCTTGAGCGTCCTCATCGGCACCGGCTTGTGGTAAATCTCGACACCAAGCTGCCGAAATTGCGCGGCCTCCAAGTCATCCAAGGGCGTGCCGGACATCAGTAAAATCGTGGTCTCCTTGAATCCGAAAACCCCACGGAACTTCGGAACCAGCTCGAACGCGGTTCCGTCAGGCAAGTTCAGATCCATCAGCAAAACATCCACCCTCTCTTCGTCGGCCGCCCGGAAACACCCAGCTCCATCCAAGGCCACAATAATCTCTCGATCCGGCCCCGCGAGCACCATCCGCAGAAGATCAGCCAAGCCAGGTTCATCATCGGCAATCACAATTCTCGCCAACCGCGCCTTATCCGACTTCGCCCTCATACGGACAGATCCTTCTTTAGTAGGATCAGGGTGAAAATCAATGCATCGACGTCGAACCCGGCATTTACAACATCCAATCGGGCAAGCTCACCAAGTCATCCCTCTTCTCCACCCCCTCCCCGAAAGCAGCCGACCTGAGCCGATTAAGCCTTGAACAACTGCCCCATCTTCTGACCGAGTAACTTCGACGCCACGAACAGCGATAACCCGAGCAAAATCATCGCCAACACCCCCAAGGCACAGGCAATCGCTGGTGCCGTCGGGGTGATCCGGCCCATCAACACGTAGATCGCCTTGGTTACCGGATAGAAATTGGCCTCCTGCGCCAAAATCATCCCCGAACTCACGTCCAGCATGGCAAAGGAAAAGGTCAAGATCGTCCCTGCAATCAGATTTGCGGAGATCAGCGGCAAACTAATTTTCAAAAGCGTCTTCCAAGGCGGACAACCCATGTTCGCGCTCGCCTCTTCCAAAGACACCGAGGTCTGCTGAAACCCGGCATACGCCGCCCGAACAATGTAAGGCAACCGATGGATCGCATAGGCCACAATCAACAAAAGGGTCGGGTTCTTGCTCGGATTGAGCCAACCCCAATCACTGAACGGCGGCGCGGAAAACGCCACAAAATAGGCGAACGCCAAGACCAACCCAGGTAACGCCAGCGGAAGCATCGCAATCACATCCAACAACTGTCGGCCTGGGAACGTTTGCCGGGCCAAAAGATAGGCAATCGACACCCCAAGAACCAGATCGAACAAGGCCGAACAGGTCGCATAAAGCAGCGAGTTCTTGATGCTCACCACCGTCAAATCCAACTGGAACACTTCCAGATAAAACTCCGCCGAATAGACCGACGGCAGCACGGTGAAAAACCATTTCGCCGCGAACGATTGGATGATCACCCCAAAGTGCGGCAATAAAGAGAACAGAATGAATCCAGAAATCAGCCCAGTCGCCAGCCAACCCCGAGCCCCGCTCAGCCGCAACGTATTGTCATACGATGCGCTCCGTCCCAACATCGCATACGACCCCTCCCCGACTTTTTTCCCCAGCAGAAACAACAACGAGACAATCACCAACGTCAAGACCACCAGCGCGTAACCCACCGGATTATCCGCCTGGGTCACCAGATTGAAAATCTGCGTCGGCACCGTGGTCTGAAAATTGAACATCAGCGGCACGCCCAGATCGGTAAATGCCGACACAAAAACAATCGACGACCCCGCAAACACCCCCGGCAAAGCCAACGGCAACGTCACCGTCCTAAAAATCCGAAATCCCGAGGCCCCCAAATTCCGCGCCGCATCCGAAAGCGACGGGTCCAGATTGGCAAACGCCGCCTGCAGGCTCAGATACATGATCGGATACAGATGCAACACCTCCAAGAGAATGATCCCCACAAACCCACCCGATCCAAACCAATCCGGAGGATTCGCCAGATCGACCAACCCCATCTTCGACAACAACAAATTGACCGACCCGAACCGGGCAAAAAACTGATTCAGCCCAATCGCCCCGACAAACGGCGGCAAGATCAGCGGCAGCAACATCGCCCCGCTCAACAACTGCTTGCCCGGAAAATCACACCGCAAAAACAACAGGGCCAGCGGCGCTGAAATCAGAATACAAAAAAAAGTCGTCCACGACGCAATCAACAGGCTGTTGGTAAAGCAATCCCGATAAAACGGGTTCTCAAAAATCAAAACAAAATACTCCAGCGAAAACCCCCTGACCATCTCTCCGTCCACCACCCGATCAACATAAAACGCCCCGCCCAACAGCTTAAACAGCGGGTAAAACAAAAACAGGCCGAAGAACACGACCAGGAAAGGAAGCAGCGTTTTTTTCATGATGCGTATCGGCCGGAAAGATCGATCAACTCACGCCGCAAAATGGCGCAGCGCTTTCTCGGGCACCCTGACCCGCAAAACCTCCCCCTCCTTCTGATATCCCGTGAGCCAAGCCTTGATCTCCTCGCCCGTTTCCGTCCGGAGAATCGTCTGATTTTTACTTCCCAAATAGGCTGAAAATAAAACCGTCGCCGCCAAGCCCTCCCCGTCCAGCTCCACATGCTCCGGACGAAACCCCAACTGATGACCCGGCTTGGCTCCCAACTTCGCCCCAAGCGGCGAACCTGCCGGCAACAAATTCATCTCCCCAATGAACGTCGCCACAAACGGATTGGCCGGCTGATTGTAAATCTCATACGGCGTCCCAATCTGCTGAATCTTCCCCCCGCTCATCACCGCAATCCGGCTCGCCAACGACAAAGCCTCCTCCTGATCATGGGTCACATACACGGCGGTGATTTTCGTTTCCGCATGCAACTTCTTAATCTCGTCCCGCATGTCGATTCGCAGCTTCGCGTCTAAATTGCACAGCGGCTCATCAAACAGCAGCAAATCCGGCTTCACCACAATCGCCCGCGCCAACGCCACCCGCTGCTGCTGGCCTCCCGACAGCGACGCCGGTTTCCGGTCCGCAAGATGGTCCATCTTCACCTGACGCAGCGCGGCCCCAACCCGGCTCTGAATCTCCGACTCCGGACGTTTGCGAACCCGCAACCCGTAAGCGACGTTCTCGAACACCGTCAAATGGGGCCACACCGCGTAGTTCTGGAACACCAACGCCGTGTTCCGTTCATGCGGCGGCACCCCATTCATCCGTTTCTCCCCGAAAAGCACCTCCCCCTCCTCCGGATCATAAAAACCGGCCAACATCCGGAGAATCGTCGTTTTCCCACAGCCCGACGGCCCGAGCAAAAAGAACATTTCTCCCGACTCAATTCGAAGATCGACGTGATCCACAATCACGTTTCGATCAAAACGTTTTACCAGGTTCTTTAAGGTCACTTGCATGGGAACGGTCCAATCCGGTTAAGGGGAGGCCACCCGACCCGCAGCCGCCGTTCGAGCCTCACGCTCCAAACGGCGAAAACGGGCCACAGCCTCCTGCATCCATCGATTCGATAACTGACCCGCCCGAAGTTTGTCCCGATTCCAAATCGCCGCCAACTCGGCCGACTCCGTCTCCGAGATAAATGGCTCTGAAAACCGCTCAAGCAACGATTCACGTTCCCCCTCAGGCACATCCAGAATCGCTCGCCACGCCCGCACCAAATGAGGATGAACATCAATGATCGTCTGCCCCATCAGAGAATTCACCAAACTCCACCGCCGACTTCCCAAAGCCGTGTCGTAACGAAAGCTGAACTCTGCCTCGAACGGATTGGCCGGCACCAGCAGACCCGTCAAATCATTCTCATACAACTCAGGTAACACCCCCATCCGCGAAATCCCAAACCGTTCCGCTCCCCCCGGCTGACCCGTCGGCGTCATCCACAACGCCTGACCCTCCCGCGACATCACAAACGTCACAAACGCCTCCGCCAAATCCCGGTTGGGAGCTCCGCGCAGAATCGCAATCCCGTCCGGATTGATCACCGAAACCCCTGTCGGGATCGAAAACTTCACGTTGTCCACTCCCAAAAACGCCTGCTGCGTCATGCCATTGATGTCAATCGCCAGCGCATAGGCCGCTTCCCCCAACGAAACCTGCTTCGTCGGCCCGGAACTGCTCTGCTCAAACTGCCGAACGTTTCCGCTCGACTGATAAATAATCGCCCAACCCCGTTCCCACCCATACGCCTGCAGAATAATTTCATAAATCATGTGCGCCGCACCGCTCTTCCTCAAATCCGTCGAGCTCACCCACGAAAACAACCTCGGATCACACAAATCTTCCCAAGTCTTCACCGGAGGCAGTCCCAGAATCTTTACCACCCGCCGATTCTCCAAAATCCCAAATGACGACAACGCCGATCCGTAAAACATAAACTCCTCGTCCACGATCGGAAAACCGCCCACCTCCCGCGGCAGCGCCGCCAGAACCTCCTCGGGCAATCGAAACGGCGCCAACTGCCCCCGGGCCTTCTGCGACTCAAACGGATCAATCCCCCCACCAAAAAACACATCAATCCCTGCCGTCTCTGGATTGATCTCGAAAAGCGAATTGATCGCCTTCTCAATCTGCGAGGTTCCGCCCAGATCTCGCCATCGCAACCGCACCGTCTCCCCGGTCTTCTTCCGATGGTGGTTCTCAAAGGCCCGAGTAAACTCAAACTGAATTCCCTCCCAATGAGGGGAAACAATGATCAACTCCCGCTGCGCCCACCCCTGACACGGGAACGTAACAAAAAGCAAAAAAAAGGCGCTGACCCAAGTCAGCGCCGGTAAGGCCGGGCAAGAAGCGGCTCGCATGAGCGCGTTTTAATTTCGTCGCCCCGCAAGTAAAGGCAAAAGGTACCAGAGGAAGTAGATCAGCGACGTGAGGAACGCCGCCACATAGGTCCACGCGGCTGCATCCAACACCTTCCGCACCGCCGTCGCCTCGTCCCCCTCCCGAATGAAGTTCATCTTGGCCAAGACCACCTTCGCCCGGCGCGAAGCATCAAACTCCACCGGCAAGGTGATCAAATTGAACAACATAATGATTCCCCACGCCACACACATCAGCGTGAGATACAAGGTGATGTTCGCCGGATTCAACATCCCCGTGAACAGCCCGATGATCGGCAACCACATCACCGCCTGATTCGCGTAAGTCGTGGCGCCCACCGCCGCCATCCGCCACTGCAAGGGCGCATACGCAATCTTGTGCTGGATGGCATGGCCACACTCATGAGCCGCCACTCCCAAGGCCGCGGTCGAGGTTCCCACATAATTGGCATGAGAAAGCACCAGCGTCTTCGTCAGCGGATTGTAATGATCACTCAGCATCCCGTCGTGACACTTGATTTCCACATTGTGAATGCCCGCAGCCCGCAGAATCTGCGCGGCACATTCCGCCCCCGAAATCCCGGAACGTGCCGGCATCCGGCTGTACTTCGCATACACCGACTTCACCCGGGACGCCGCCCACATCGACATTCCCATGGTCAAAACAAAAATAATTATCGCGATGATCATGCCTTCTCCTTTCGCTAACTTGCGCCGAAAATTTAGCCCCCTCCCTTCTCCTGGCAAGGGCTTTCCGGCCAATTCCTTCAGGGTTGCGCCCACCAACTCAACGGTTCACCCTTTTCCCCGACGCCCTCCCCCCAAATCCCCCACCCACCGCCATTCCTGCCACCATGCATCCCTCCACCCAACTCGCCCTCACCGCCCTCCTTTCGATCCATCTCCTCGCCCCGCTCGCCCACGCCAGCCGGGGCGACCCCCTCGTCGCCCACCAAGGACAAGCTGTGGATCAACTGATCGCCGAGTTCATGAAGGAACATCAGATTCCCGGGATGGCGCTCGCCATCGTCCAGGCTCCCTACATCACCCGAGTTTCTGGCTACGGCCTGGCCGATCCCACCCCCAAAACGTTGGTGGGCACCGCCACCGTCTTCCCTCTTGGACAAATGCTCAACGGCTTCACCGCCGTCGCTCTCCTCCAACAGGTCGAAGCAGGCAACCTCTCCCTCGACGCACCCGCCAAAACCTATCTCCCGCGACTGCCGGGCAACCTCGGCACACTTCTCGTTCGCGATATCCTTCGCCAATCCACCGGCCTACCCGACCTTCCAGCCAAGGCCAAATCCCCTGAGGCCGCCCTCACCCACGTCGCCCGCGCCCGCACCCGGTTTGAACCCGGCCAACGCATCATTCCCTCCAGCACCAACCAGCTCCTCGCCCGAATGCTCATCGCCGCTGCCGCCTCAAAACCGTTCCCCGACATCATCCGCGAAGGCCAAATCGAACGACTTGCCCTCACCCAAACCTTCTTCCGTGCCGATCTTCCCCCGACCGAAAACCTGGCAGACGGGCACCTCCACCGCCTCTTCCTCACCGACCCGCGTCGGATCAACCCCATCGAGCCAGCCGTCGGCCCCCGATCCCCCGTCAACCCTGATCCTTGGGAGCCCGAACTCCTCTCCTCGGCCCACGACATCAGCCTTTGGGACATCGGATTGGCGGGGGACATCCTCATCCGATCCCCCGAGCTCCGCGCCCTCCTCTACACCCCCTCCGACCTTCCTGCCGAAACTTCCGGTCGCAGCTCCGGAGTCTGGACCTTTCCCGGCCGCCCCGGTCTCATGACCCTCACCGGCTCCGCTTCCGGTTGTTCCTCCTTCCTCAGCCGATACACCGCGCCCGAGGAACTCCTCTGCGTGACCCTCCTGGCCAACCGTCCCAATCTGCCACTCGCTCCCCTCGCCGCCCGCATCGCCGCGGCCTTCGACGCCCGCCTCATTCAAACCGTCCCCCCCGAGCGCGGATCTCCCTCCGGGCAAACTCGACCCCACCCCCCTCAGCATCACCTTTCCCAATCCGGGCCACGTTAACAAAAATTAAGCCAGAACGAGTTGCCCAAACCCGACTCTTTTGAAACAACGACACCATGATCGCTCTCCACTCCACCCTTGCTCTCCTGACCCTCGCGGCCCACCCCTCCGATCTGGACGAAGTCACCTTCGTCCAAACCTCCCGGCCCGGACTCATCTTGAGCGGCTATGTCGATGCCGGCTACCTCTACAACTTCACCAGCCGCTCCGGAGGTTCCACCATCCAGAACCGGCTCAACAACGATGGCTCCCCAGGAGGCCGCTTCTCACTCCACGCCGCCAAGCTGGTTCTGGAAAAACCGCTTCCCGATGAAAACCGCTGGGCTGGAGGTTTCCGGGCCGACGTCATGATCGGCGAAGACGCCGCCTTCTTCGGACAGAACGCCGCTGGCACCGACAGCCTCTACCTCCAACAAGCCTTCGCCCTCCTCCGCCTCCCCGTTGGAAATGGCATCGACCTGGCCGTTGGCAAATACCAATCCCTCATCGGATTTGAAGCCGAAGAGCGGCCCGCCAACCTCAACATCACCCCCGGCATCGTCTCACTCATCGACCCCGGCTGGCTCGTGGGCGGCTACGCCGTCTATCCCCTCAACGACAACGTCGGCCTCGCCCTCGGGCTCGGAAACGGGAACGGCGTCGACGGTCTGCTCTCATCCAGCACCCCACCGGGCGACTTCCTGGCCATCACCGGCTTCCTCGAAATCACCAACCCCGAAGGCAACGCCCTCCTCCAAACCGGATTTTACACCGCCCCCAACGGGGACCCCGGCTACCTCAACCCCCTCGATGCTCCACCCCTCCGCCGCTCCAACCTCGCCATCTGGAACACCTTTGGCACCTGGGCTCCCCAGGCCGCCGGGGATCGTCTCCTCCTGG
>JBDNCR010000330.1:0-3011 GCA_046719555.1 Verrucomicrobiia bacterium
TCATCCAAGCCAAGCGGCGTCGCCCATCCATCTCCCTGGCAACCATCTACAACTGCCTCGACACCCTCGTCGAATGTGGCCTGGTCAAACAAGTCAACATGGAGCGGGAAGCCACCCGTTACTGCCCAAACCTCGAAGAACACGGCCATTTCCACTGCACCTCCTGTGGTAAAATCTTCGATGTGCCCCTAAACACCAGCCCCTCCGCCCGCACCCTCTGGAAACTGCCGAAAGGCTTTCGTGTCCACTCGGTCGAAGTCACCCTTCGCGGCACCTGCGCCGACTGTCAAAACCGCTCCTCTCGGAGAAACTAACTTCATGAACACCCTCGACATCCGTAACCTCCACGCCTCCATCGGCGATACCGAAATCCTCCGCGGCGTCTCCCTCGCCCTGCCCCAAGGCCAAGTCCATGCCATCATGGGCCCCAACGGCTCAGGCAAAAGCACCCTGGCCAAAGTCATTGCCGGTCACCCCGACTATACCGTCACCTCCGGCGAAATCCTCCTCAACGGCGAAAATATCCTCGAACTCGAACCCGACGCCCGCGCTCGGCTCGGCCTCTTCATGGCCTTTCAATACCCCATGGAAGTGCCCGGCGTCTCCAACGCTAACTTCCTCCGAGCCGCCCTCCAAGCCCGCCTCCCCGAAGGAGAAGAAATCGACGCCGTCGCCTTCTACGAAAAACTCTACCAAAAAATGGACATGCTCGAAATGAACCGCGCCTTCACCTCCCGCTCCGTCAACGACGGCTTCTCCGGCGGCGAAAAGAAACGCAATGAAATTCTCCAACTCGCCATGCTCGAGCCCAAATATGCCATCCTCGATGAAACCGATTCCGGCCTCGACATCGACGCCCTCCGCGTCGTCTCGGCCGGCGTCAACAAACTCCGTTCCCCCCAGACCGGCTTCCTCGTCATCACCCATTACCAACGCCTCCTCGAACACATCGTCCCCGATGTCGTTCACGTGATGGTCAAAGGCCGCATCGTTCGCACCGGCTCGAAAGATCTCGCCCTCGAACTTGAATCCAAAGGCTACGACTGGATCCTCAAAGAAACTGCTGAACTGGTCGCTTAACCCCAAATCCCTATGAGCCAGAAACCCGACCTCAACCTCGATATCGATCACGGGAACTTCCACTACCCGGAATCCCACAAATACGATGCCGGTTACGGGCTCTCGCCCAAGACCATCGACTACATTTGCGATGTCAAAAACGATCCCGACTGGCTCCGCCAATTCCGGCATCAGGCCCTTCAAACCTTCCTCTCCAAACCCAACCCCACACACTGGGCCTCCCAGGATCTCAACTCCATCAACTACGACGCCATCCGCTATTATCTCGCCCACGGCCAACGCCCCAGCCGCTCCTGGGACGAAGTCCCCGAAGACGTCAAGCGGACCTTTGAACGCCTCGGCATCCCCGAAAAAGAACGCAAGTTCCTCGCCGGTGTCGAAGCCCAGTTCGACAGCGAAGCCGCCTACTCCAACGTCAAAGACCTCGTCGCCCAACAGGGCGTCATTTTCGTCGGTTCCACCGAAGGTCTCCACCAACATCCCGAAATCTTTCGGCCCTGGTTCGGCAAGGTCATCCCCACCGCCGACAACAAATTCTCTGCCCTGAACTCAGCCGTCTTCTCCGGCGGCTCCTTCATCTACGTGCCTCCGGGGGTCAAAGTAAAATACCCCCTCCAAGCTTACTTCCGCATCAACGCCGAAAACTTCGGCCAGTTTGAACGGACCCTCATCATCGCCGACGAAGGGGCTGAAGTCACCTACATGGAAGGCTGCACCGCTCCCAAGTTCGAAACCGCCACCCTCCACAGCGCCGTCGTGGAACTGGTTGCCCTCAAGGGCGCCAAAATCCAATACATCACCGTGCAAAACTGGAGCGCGAACGTCTTCAATCTCGTCACCAAACGGGCCGTCGCCATGGAGGAAGCCGAGGTCAAATGGATCGATTGCAACATCGGCTCCCGACTCACCATGAAATATCCCGGTGTCGTCCTCAAAGGCCGGAAAGCCCGGGGCGAAGTCATCAGCATCGCCCTCGCCAACAACGGCCAACACCAGGACACCGGTGCCAAAATGATCCATGCCGCCGACGAAACCACCAGCAACATCGTCTCCAAGAGCATCAGCATCGGCAACGGCCGTGCCTCCTACCGCGGCCTCGTCCACATCCCTCACCACCTCCAAGGCTGCAAAAACAACACCGAGTGCGACGCCCTCCTCATCAACCCGGAAAGCCGCACCGACACCTATCCGGCGATCGCGGTCCGCGGCCGACAAAACGCCGTCCAGCACGAAGCCTCGGTCTCCAAAGTCAGTGCCGAACAGATCTTCTACATGATGTCCCGCGGCCTCACCGAAGGCCAGGCCATGAGCCTAGCCGTCAACGGCTTTGTCAACGACCTGGTCCAACAGTTCCCCATGGAATACAGCGTCGAACTCAAACGTCTCATCGACCTCGAAATGGAAGGATCCGTCGGCTAATCCCACCCACATTTTGCTTCCCACTCGGCCCCACCGGCCTAACCTCCCTCCCGCTTATGGCAGACCTCGAAAACAAATACGAAGAAAACGTTCCCGGAACCTACTACGTCGACAACCAATGCATCGACTGCGATCTCTGCCGGGAAACCGCTCCCAAAAACTTCACCCGCCAGGATGATGGCGGCTATTCCTACGTCTATAAACAACCGGAAACCCCGGAAGAAGAGGCCCAGTGCAAAGAAGCCATGGAAGGTTGTCCGGTCGAGGCCATCGGTAACAACGGCGCCTGACCCGGGCCCTCGCCCCCGACTCTTTCCACGATCAGCTTTCCGCCGGAGGTTCCTTCACCCCACCTAGATCTTATGCCCTCAACCCAAGACACTCCCCTCCTCCAAGGCCCCACCTTCACCACGCCAGACGCTCCCGACTGGTGGGATCAACTCCGTCAACAAGCTTGGAACGACTTCCTCGCCCTCCCCATGCCCAAACGCAAGGACGAGGATTGGCGGTTC
>JBDNCR010000331.1:0-3006 GCA_046719555.1 Verrucomicrobiia bacterium
AAGGTGACGCTTGATCCTTCGCTCGGGTCCCCCAGTCCGTCATCTTCGCCGAGACCGGTCTGCAATTCATGCCCTTCAACACGGTCTACCAATGGGCCGATGACGTGGCTCGACGCCCCCGCCTGGTCGCTGCCGCCCAGGGCACCCTGCTCATCGCCGATGCCATCAACTACCTCCTCTCCGGCCGGGCCGTGGCCGAAGCCTCCCTGGCCAGCACCACCCAGCTCTACCACCCCGGCCGCCGCGAATGGTCCCGCCAACTCATCGACCAGCTCAGTCTCCACACGGTGCCCCTGCCGGAGATCGTCCCCTCCGGCACCCGACTCGGCCCCCTCCTTCCCGAACTCCGCGACGAACTCGGCCTCGGCCCCATCGAAGTCATCGCCACCTGCTCCCACGATACCGGATCGGCGGTCGCCGCAGTCCCCGGTCAAGGCCACGATTGGGCCTATCTCAGTTCCGGCACCTGGTCGCTCCTCGGACTCGAACTCCCCGAACCCAACTTCGATCCCGCCGTTCTCGCCGCCAACTTCACCAACGAAGTCGGCTATGGCGGCTCCATCCGTTTCCTCAAAAACATCGTCGGCCTTTGGATCATTCAAGAATGCCGCCGGACCTGGAACGAGGAAGGCCGCTCCTACAGTTATGCCGAGCTCACCGACCTCGCCGCCGCCGCCCCGCCCCTGGCCGCCTGGATCGATCCCCGAGACGAGCGTTTCGGCAAACCGAACGAAATGCCCGAGAAAATCCGCGCCTTCTGTCGCGAACGTGGACAAACGCCTCCGGAATCCGATGGAGCCATCATCCGTTGTGTTCTCGAAAGCCTGGCGCTCCTCTACCGCCTGACCCTCAACCAGGCAGAATCCCTCTCCGGAAGAACGGTTCGCCGCCTTCACATCGTCGGGGGGGGCTCCCAAAACCGCCTGCTCAATCAGTTCACCGCCAATGCCACCGGCCGGGAAGTCCTTGCCGGCCCGGTCGAAGCCACCGCCCTCGGCAACCTTCTCATCCAAGCCCTGGCCCTCGGACAACTCGGTTCCCTTGCAGAACTGCGCGAAGTGGTCGAACGTTCATCCGCCACCGAACGCTACCTCCCGGCCGAACCGGAGGCCTGGCGCGCGGCGGCTGAGGCCTTCCCTCCATGAACATCTCCCTCTTCGTGCCCTGTTTCATCGACCAATACTATCCGGCAGCCGCCATGAGCGTCGTCCGCGTCCTGGAACGACTCGGCCACCACGTCCATTATCCCTCAGGCCAAACCTGCTGCGGCCAGCCCGCTTTCAACTCCGGCTTTTGGCCCGAAGCCCGCGCCGTCGCCGAACGTTCTTTCGCCCTCTTTGCCGATGCCGACGCCGTCGTCGCCCCTTCCGGTTCCTGCGGAGCCATGATGAAAGTCTTCTTCCCCCAACTCTTCGCCGGGCACCCCCGCGAAACCGACGCCCACGACCTGGCCAGCCGGGTCTGGGAATTCTCCGACTTCCTTGTCAACCGCCTGGGCGTCACCGACGTCGGAGCCAAACTCCGGGCCCGGGCCACCTTCCACGACGGCTGTCACGGCCTGCGCGAGCTCGGCCTTCACCAAGCGCCGCGAACCCTCCTCGCTCATGTGGAAGGACTTGAACTCATCGAAATGAGTGAGGCCCGAACCTGCTGCGGCTTTGGCGGAACCTTTGCCGTCAAATTCCCCTCCATCTCCACCGCCATGGGGGAAGTGAAATGCGCCTCCATCGCCGACACCGGGGCGGAACTTCTCATCTCCAACGATTCCAGTTGCCTCATGCACCTCCAAGGATTGCTCGATCGCCGGGGCCAACCCATTCGCTCGCTGCACCTCGCCGAAGTCCTGGCCGGAGATTCCACCCCGTGATCGCCCTGAAAAAACAGTTCACCCGCATGGCCGATCGCCTAACCCGCGATCTCCGCCACCGTCATCTCATCCAAAAAGCTCTCGGCGGCTACTACCTTAAACGAGACGAAAACACCTCCCGCTACGCCGATTGGTCAGCCGCCCGCCAAGCCGCCGCCGAACGCAAATGGGACGCCGTCAACCATCTCGATCGCCACCTTGAAACCTTTGCCCGCAACGTCGAACACCATGGCGGCACCGTCTTCTGGGCCCCCGACGCCGCCGCCGCCCGGAACTACATCCTCGACCTAGCCCGGGACCGGGGCGTCCGCTCCATCATTAAATCCAAAACCATGACCTCGGAGGAAATCCACCTCAACGAGGCCCTCACCCAGGCCGGTTTCCAAGTGACCGAATCGGACCTTGGCGAATTCATCGTCCAGCTCCGAGGCGAAGCCCCCTACCATTTCGTCTTTCCCGCCATGCACCTCACCCGGGACGAAATCAGCGACCTCTTCCGCAAAGAACTCGGTACCGCCCCCACCGATAGTCCCGAAGAACTCACCATGATCGCTCGCCGCTTCATGCGCAAACTCTATGCGGAAGCCGATATGGGCATCAGCGGCGCCAACTTCGGCATCGCCGAGACCGGCATGATCTCCATCACCGAGAACGAAGGAAACGCCCGGCTCACCACCGCCCTCCCTCGCATTCATGTCGCCCTCATGGGCATCGAGAAAGTCCTCCCCAAACTTACCGACCTCGCCCTCTTTCTCCCCATGCTCGCCACCGCCGGCGCCGGCCAGGCCATGACCGCCTATAACACCCTCTACACCGGTCCCAAACGGAATGACGAAGCCGATGGACCCCAAGAATTCCACCTCATCCTCCTCGACAACGGACGCACCCGACTCTTGGCCGACTCCGAACAACGCGACGCCCTTCACTGCATCCGCTGCGGGGCCTGCCTCAATGTCTGTCCGATCTTCAAAAACGTCGGCGGGCACACCTACGGCTCCACCTACCAAGGCCCCATCGGCTCCGTCATCACCCCTCACCTTTCCGGTCTGCAGCCATGGAAACATCTCTCCTTCGCCTCTTCCCTCTGCGGGGCCTGCACGGAAGCTTGCCCCGTCAAAATCGATATCCATCACCATCTC
>JBDNCR010000332.1:0-3006 GCA_046719555.1 Verrucomicrobiia bacterium
TTTCTTTGGGGCGCTGTGGGCGACGGGATGGTTCGGGGGAATGTTTTTGGTTCCGGTGAGTGCGGTTTTGGTGGGGTGGTCACCGCCAGAGCGGAAGGGGGAGATTCTGGCGGGGGCGAATTTGTTGTCGTCGGTGGCGGCGGTGGTGGCGGTGGGGGTTCAGGCGTGGGCGAGTCAGGTGATGGGTTGGGATTGGCGCGGGCAGTTGGTGATGCTGGCGGTGTTGGCGTTGGGGGCGGGGGTGTATCTGGTCCGGTTGTTGCCCGATGAGCTGTTGCGGTTGACGGCGTTGGGTTGGGCTAGGCTGCATTACCGGGTTCGGGTGTTGGGGCGGGAGCAGGTGCCGACGGAGGGTGGGGCGTTGGTGGTGTGCAATCATGTGAGTTATGTGGATGTGGTGTGTTTGTCGGTGGCCTGCCCGCGTCCGATTCGGTTTCTGGCGGATGAGCAGTTGTTTCGGGTGCCTTTGTTGGGGGCGGTTCTGCGGATTTTTGGTGCGGTGCCGGTGAGTCCGTTGCGGGCGAAGGAGGCGTTGGCGCGTGCGGCGGAGGCGATCCGTTCAGGGGAGTTGGTTTGTATTTTTCCGGAGGGGATGTTGACGCGGACGGGGTTGTTGATGGAGTTGAAGGGAGGGTTTGAGCTGATTGCGCGGAGGGCAGGTTGTCCGGTGCTGGTGGCGCATGTGGATGGGTTATGGGGTTCGATTTTTTCGTTTGCGGGTGGACGTTATTTTTTCAAATGGCCCGAGCGGTGGCGGAGGTCGGTGACGGTGTCGTTTGCTGCGGTGTTGAGGGCGGATGAGGCGACGGTGGAGCGGGTGCGGGTGTGTTTGTTGGACTTGGGGGAGGCGGCGTTCCGGGAGCGGGAGGGGTGGAAGGTGGGTCTTGGGGCGAGGGTGGCGCGGGGGTTGGGTCGTGCTCCATGGCGGGTGGCGGTGGTGGATCGGTTGGGGGGACGACGGGTGTTGCGGCGTGGGGAGGTGTTGGCGGCGGGGTGGGCGTTGGCCCGACGTTGGCGTGGGGTGCCGGGGAAGCGGATTGGGATTGTGCTGCCTCCGGGCGCGGCGGGGGTGTTGGCGAATGTGTCGGTGTTGTGGGCGGGGAAGGTGCCGGTGAATTTGAATCCGACGGTGGGACCGGAGGCGTTTGGATCGGCGTGTCGGCAGGCGGGTTTGGAGGTGGTGGTGACGGCGGAGCGGGTGCGGAGGAAGTTTGCGGGGTTGCCGTGGCCGGAGGGGACGGTGGATCTGGGGACGGAGTTGAAGAGGGTTGGCCGGTGGCAGTTAGGGTGGCGTTGGGTTTTGACGTGGTTGGTGCCGAGCGGCTGGCTGGCGGGTTGGGTGGCCGGAGGGGAGGTGGAGGCGGATCGGGAGGCGGTTTTGTTGTTTACAAGCGGGAGCAGTGGGAAACCGAAGGGGGTGCCGCTGACGCACAGGAATGTTGTGGGGAATTTGGCTCAGATTGCGGAGACATCGGCTTTCGAGGCTGGGGATGTGCTTTTGGGAAGTCTGCCGTTGTTCCACAGTTTTGGGTTGACGGTGGGTTTGTGGCATCCGTTGGTGACGGGGACCCGTTTGGTGACGGTGGTGTCGCCGTTGGAGGCGGGGATGGTGGGGGATGCGGTGGCGGAGGAGGGGGTTACGGTGGTGGCGACGACGCCGACGTTTCTCCGGTCGTATGTGAAGCGGTGGAAGTCAGGGCAGGCGCGAACGGTGCGGTTGTTGTTGACGGGGGCGGAGCGGTTGCCGCTGGCGCTGGCGATGGAGGTGGAGAGGGAGTGGGGTGTGGTGCCTCAGGAGGGGTATGGGTTGACGGAGACGAGTCCGGCGGTGGCGTTGAATCTTCGGGATCCTGGGCAGGGTTTGGGGGCGAGGACGCCGCAGACGGGAGGGAAGCGGGGGACGGTGGGGCGGTTGTTGCCGGGGATGTCGTTTCGTTTGTTTGATCCGGAGACGGGAGCGGTTTCGAGGGGGCAGGGGTTGTTGGGGTTGCGGGGTGTGAATGTGTTCGGGGGTTATTTGGATCGGCCGGAGGCGACGGAGGCGGTGTTTCGTGAGGGATGGTTTGTGACGGGGGATGTGGTGCGGATGGACCGGGAGGGGTTTGTGACGATTGTGGGGAGGTTGAGTCGTTTTTCGAAGATTGGCGGGGAGATGGTGCCGCACGGGACGGTGGAGGAGGCGTTGTGGCGGGCGTTGCCGCCGAAGGAGGGGGGCGGAGGGTATGTGATTGTGGGGGTGCCGGATGAGGCGAAAGGTGAGCAATTGGTTTTGGTAACGGATGGGGAGGTGGAGGTGGCGCGGGTGCGGGAGGCTTTGGAAGGGGCCGGGCTGCCGACGCTTTGGATTCCGCGACGAGTGGTCAAGGTGGAGCGGATTCCGTTGTTGGCCAGTGGCAAGGTGGACTTGGGGGGGTGCCGTCGGCTGGTGGAGGCAGCGGGGGTGGATTAATCGCCCGGAGGTTCTTGTTGCCAGCGTCGGGCGAGGGAGTGGGGGATGGTGAGGTGGTCGAGGATGCGGGCGACGACGGTGTCGGCGACGTCGGTGATGGTTTGCGGTTGGCCGTAGAAGGAGGGGATGGCGGGAATGACGGTGGCCCCGGCTTCGAGGAGGGTGACGATGTTACGAGCTTGGATGAGGTTCCAGGGGGTTTCGCGCGGGACGAGGATGAGTTTCCGTTTTTCTTTGAGGAAGACGTCGGCGGCGCGGGTGATGGTGCTGTCGGACCAGCCGTAGGCGATGCGTCCGATGGTGCCCATGGAGCAGGGGACGATGGTCATGGCATCGAATTTGGCCGAGCCGCTGACGAAGGGGACTTGCATGGTGTCATCATTATGGAGATGGAATCGGTCGAGTCCGGTGTAGCCGCCGAGTTCGATGGCGGCGACTTCGCGGGCATGGCGGCTAAAGACGACGTGGATGTGGTGGGGTGTTTCGGCGAGGATGTGGAGGAGGCGTTGGGCGTAGATGGCTCCACTGGCTCCGGTGATGGCGATGACGAGGTTCAT
>JBDNCR010000333.1:0-3004 GCA_046719555.1 Verrucomicrobiia bacterium
AAGGAATAGTTCCCACCAAACGGGGAGAGGGAGGTAAGGTCGAAAGAGGGAGCTGAGGAGGAGGGTGGCGGGGATGGCGAGGATGAACGAGATGCTATCGGTGGCGGTGAGAAGAAAACCCCAGTCGAAGCGGTTCTTTCGGCTCGCGTACACAGCGGGGGGAGGGTATTGGCAAGACGGCATTTTTCCAATGCTTTTGCATGCATGAGCGAGAATGTGATGGCCCGAAGGGGGTTTGTGGGGCAGGGAAGTTCTTCCCCTGGGGGCGGGTTGGGTTGGGCGGTGAGTGGGGGGTTGGGTTTGGGGTTGATGCTGGTGCCGCTCTTGGTGTGGCTGGGTTGGGCTGAGGCGACGGGTTTCTCGAACTGGATCATTCCCCTGGGCGATCCGCAGGTGGAGGGGCTGGTGATGGTGTTGAGTGGGACGTTGATGGTGGCGCCGTTTCTTTGGGCGGTGCGATCCGGGAGGTTGGATGTGGCCGGTCTGGCCTTGGCGCAGAATGGTCTTGTGATGGTGGGGTATTTTTTTCTGGAGGAGACGGCGGGGCGTCAGGGGGGGATCGGATATGATACGGCCCGATATGCTGGGTTGCTGGTGATGTTGAATGCGGTGGGGTTCGCGGTCTTGCTGAGCGTGATGACCGTGGTTTATGTTTCCGCGGGACGGAACGGGGTTGGAGGTTTACGGTTGCCGTCGGATGAGCGGTTGATTGTGTTGTTGCGGGCGGTGGGGTTGATGTGTGCGGTGGTGTTGCTGTTGCCGATGGTGCAGAGTCGGACCATTCCGTTGTTGGCGGAGAATGCGGCGGTGGCGCGTTATCAGATGGTGGAGTCGAGTTGGGTTCGCCCGTTGTATCATTTTGGATCGGCGTTGTTGCCCATGACGGTAGCCGGCTTGGGGGTTTGGATTGTGCGGGCACCGCATCGGGTGTTGGGTTGGGATGGGGTCTGCTGTTTGTTGATGTTGGGCGCGCAGTTTTTGACCTCGAATCGGTTGCCCTTGGCGCTGACGTTGGTGGCCACGCTGGCGTTGCTGAGCATGGAGATGCGATGGCCGCGGTGGTTGGTCGGCGTGGTGTTTCTGGTGTATGTGGGGGCGTTTTCGTTTTTGAGCGGGTTGACTTCGCTGCTGCGCCAGGAGGGTGGAATCCCGCAGGTCCATTCGGTGTTGCAGGATTCGATGGCGGAGGCGTTCAAAGGGGATAATTTGATCGATTTGCGGGATGGGAGCTGGGTGTTGAGCCAGTGGGATTTTGAGACATGGAAGGGGCGCACGTATTGGGGTGGGTTGGTTTCGTTTTTACCGAGCGGGTTGTTTCCGCTGAAGAAGGAGTGGCATTTGGGTCAGAATGCTTTGGCGGTGGTGGGATGGGAGGGGGAAGAGCATTTTGGGTTGCGGTTAACATTTTTTGCGGAGTCGTTTTTGAATTTTGGTTTGTTGGGGGTGGTGATTTTGGGAGCGGTGTTGGGCGGGTGTTTTGGTGGGTTGTTGGCCAAGATTCATGATCCGCCACCGGGTCGAGAGAAGAGTTTGGCGCGGAATCTGGCTCTGGTGGTGACGATGCAGATGCTCTTGCCGCTGGCCAATACGAGTGACGCGTTTCTTTCGTGGGCGATGGGGGGGTTGTTGGTGGTGATGGGGTTGGTGGTGTGGTGGCCGGCACAGAGGGAGTCGGGGGAGAAGGAAACGAGGGCGGGGGTGGGATGGCCACCGTAGCGTTGAATGGACGGTTTTCGGGGACGTTGCGTCCGACTGGAACGCAGACGGCGTCATTTCAGCTTTATGATGCGATGCTGCGAACCGGGGATGGGCGGCACCGTTGGGTGGTGTTTGCGGATCCGGAGTTTCCTGGGGTGGCGGAGTGGGCGGGGTTGACGGGGGTGGAGTTGAAAGAGGTGCCTTTTGTGAGGATGGGCCGGGCTCGAGCGCAGGCTTGGGAGCAGTTGGAGTTTGTGCGGTTGGCGAAGCGGTATGGGGCGGAGGTGGCCCATCATCCGATGACGACCTGTCCGGCGTGGTCACCGGGTTTGCCGGCGGTAGTGACGCTCCATGATTTGAATTTTTTGCTCCATCCGGAATGGTTTTCGTGGCGATTCCGGATGGCTTACCGGTGGTTGGCGTTGCCGGGGCTAAGGCGAGCCGCGCGAGTGGTGGGAATTTCCGAGCGGACGCTCTCGTTGACACGGGAGGTGTTGAAGATTCCGGAGCGGTCGTTGCGGTTGATTTACAATGGGGTGAAGCCGCTGGTGCCGGTGAAGCGGGAACGGGGCGGGGGTGGGGTGCCACGGGTGTTGTGTGTGGGTTCGTTGCAACCGCACAAGAATTTGCCGCGATTGTTGGAGGCGTGTGAGCGGGTGCGACGGGAGGTGGGGGATTTGGAGCTGCGGGTGGTGGGGCGGGTGCAGGCGAATTTTCGCTTGCCGGATCGTTTGGGTGAGCTTTTGCAACGGCCCTGGGTGCGGCGATTGGGTTATTTGACGGAGGGCGAGCTGGCAGCGGAGTATGCGGAGGCTACGGTGTTTTGTTTTCCGTCGTTGGAGGAGGGGTTTGGTTTGCCGGTGTTGGAGGCGATGTCACTGGGGACGGTGGTGGTGACGTCGAATGGATCGTGTCTTCCGGAGATTGGCGGACCGGCGGCGTTGTTGGCTGATCCGTATTCGGTGGAGGATTTGGCGGAGAAGTTGGGGGTGGCGTTGCGTTGGTCGGACGAGGAACGGAGGGAGCGGGTGGAGGCGGGGAAGGCGTGGGCGTCGCAGTTTACGTGGGAACGGGCGGGGCGGTTGTATGGGGATCTGTTTGCGGAGGAGTTGGGATGAGGATGTTGGTGGTGAGTGAGCCGGGTGTTGACGGGGTGTTTTTATGGGTGCGGGATTGGATTCGTTGGTTGTGGCGATGTCGACCGGAGTGGAGGGTGGATTGGGCCTATTCGACCCGGAGAACGTCGCCGGAGCAGCAGATGTTTTTGCGGGAGTGGCCAAGGGGGAGTGGCGAGTTGTTGGATTTA
>JBDNCR010000334.1:0-2976 GCA_046719555.1 Verrucomicrobiia bacterium
GGCAGGGTAATGATTCGGGGATGAAGCGGCGGATTGTGGTGACTGGGGCCTCGCGAGGTTGTGGGCTGGCGTTGGCAAGGTTTTTTGATCGGCAACGGCACGAGGTTTGGGCGTGTGGCCGGTCGGCCCGGCCAGGGGATTTACCTCGGAGCGTGGAGTATGATCAGGTGGATGTTCGGGATGCAGAGGCGGTGGAGGCGTGGGCACGGCGGTTGGAGGGGCAAGGGTTTCCGGATTTGGTGGTGAACAACGCGGCAGTGATCCATCGGTCAGCTCCACTTTGGGAACTGACAGCGGAGGAGGTGGATGCGGTGGTGGACATCAATTTGAAGGGGATCGTTCATGTGGTTCGAGCCTTTGTGCCTCGCTTGATTGCGGTTGGAGCCGGGGTGATGGTGAATTTCAGTTCGGGGTGGGGCCGGTCAACGTCGCCGGAGGTGGCGGTGTATTGTGCGACGAAGTGGGCGGTGGAGGGGTTGACGCGGGCGTTGGCGCAGGAGTTGCCGAGGGGGGTGGCAGCGGTGGCAGTTAATCCGGGGATTATTGATACGGAGATGTTGCGATCGTGTTTTGGGGCGGGAGCCGGGGCTTATCCGGGGCCAGAACAATGGGTCGAGGCGGCAGGCCCATTTTTGCTCGGGTTGTCGGCGCGGGATAACGGCCGGTCGTTGGATGTGGGCTAGGTTAGGAGGAAAAAAGGGGGAAGGGATCAGTCGGCGGGGAGAAGGGAGAGAATTTCGCGGAGGTCGGCGAGTTGTTGCTGCCAATAGCGTTTGGTGCCGAAGAATTCGAATTTGCGTTGAAAGGCGGGGTCGGCCCAGCGACGGTGAATCCAGGCACTAAAGTGGATGTGGCGGAGGGCGCGGAGGGGTTCGATGAGGCGGAGTTCTGCGTGGTCGAAGTGTCGCATGGTGCGGTAGGCGTTAAGGAGGCGCTGTTGCGCGGCGCGGGCTTCCGGGTCACGACCGGGCACGATGAGCCAAAGATCCTGGATGGCAGGGCCGTTGATCATGTCGTCGAAGTCGACCCAGAAGGGTCCTTGATCGTTCCAAAGGAGGTTGCCGAGGTGGGCATCGCCGTGGAGCCGGATGGAGGTGGTTTGATCGAACCAGGGGAAAGAGCGGTCGCAGATTTCATCGACGACGTTGGCAAAGGCTCGGGCAAATTCAGTGGGGATGGCACGGGATTCGATGAGGGCATCTAGATTGGCTAACCCGTAGGTTTCGGGGTTAAGGGTGAGTCGGGCAGGGGCAGGTCGAGTGGCACCGACGTTATGGAGGCGAGCGAGCAGGCGTCCGACGGCGTCGATTTGGAGGGGGTTGAGTTCGTCGGGAGAGCGACCGCTGATTTTGGGGAAGATGGCGTAGAGGATTCCGGTGCCGGGCATGGTGCCGAGGGTATGGCCTGAGGCGAGGGGGAGAGGAGCCACGGTGGGGATTTCGGCCTGGCAGAGGTCGGCAAGGAATTGGTGTTCGTCTTGGATTTGGCGGGGAGACCAGCGACCCGGGCGATAGAATTTGGCGATGCGATAGGAGTTAGGTCCTGGAGGGGGAGGGGTTCCTGGAGGGGGTTCGATTTCGGCCTCGAAAACGCGGTTTTCCATGCTGTTGAGCTGGAAGCAACGTCCGGTGCAACGGCAGCCGGAGGTTTCGACGGCGTCCAGGACGAGGTCAGGGGTCAGACCGTAAAAGTAGTGGGTGCGCCGATCGCCCCAGGCGGATTCGGGAATACGCATGCGGTTTTGGCGGGCGGGGATTAGTAGACGTCTTTGAGGTAACGTTTTTCGGTCTTGGCGAGGGTAACGTTAATGTATTCGGTGGCGGCGTCAGGGGAGAGGCCGCCGTGTTCGATGGCGATGTCGATGAGGGCTTGGTTCACGTCTTTGGCCATGCGTTTGGCGTCGCCGCAGACGTAGAAGTAGGCTCCGTCTTGAAGCCAGGCCCAGAGTTCCCGGCCGGACTCACGCATTTTGTCTTGGACGTAGATTTTGTGGGCTTGGTCGCGCGAGAAGGCGGTATCGAACTTGGTGAGGAGGCCCCGGGCGAGGTAATCGTTCCATTCGTCTTCGTAGAGGAAGTCGGTGGCGCGGCGTTGGTCTCCGAAGAAGAGCCAGTTTTTGCCTTGGGCCCCATCGGCATCGCGTTGTTGGAGGAAGGCCCGGAAGGGGGCGATACCGGTGCCGGGACCCACCATGATGATGGGGGTGTTGGGGTCGTCGGGGAGTTTGAAATGTTTGTTGGCCGACATGAAGACGGGCACGACCGGTTGATGGAGCGGAGCATCGTCGGCGAGGTAGCCGGAGCAAAGGCCTTTTTTGGGGCGGCCGTGGGTGGTGTAGCGGACGATGGCGACGGTGAGGTGGACCTCGGAACCGACTTTGGCGGGGCTGGAAGCGATGGAGTAGAGTCGGGGAACGGATCGGCCGAGGTTGGCGAGGAGTTCATCGACGGAGAAGGTGGCCTCGGGAAATTCGATGAGGACGTCAATGACGTCGCGGGAGTGGGTGTAGGCGGTGAGTTGTTCGTCGTCGGCGCAGAGGGTGGCGAGGTGGTCTTTTTTGTCGCCTGGGGGGAGTTTGTCCGCGACGGCTTTGACGAATTTTTTGCCGACGCGGTTGAGGGTGAAGTTTTTGAGGAGGGCTTCGGTCAGGGAGATGGAGGTGCCGCCGGGGCCGGGGACAGGGGCGACGGGGTCGAGGCGGAGCCGTTCGATGACTTCGCCGACGACGGGGGCAGGGTTTTGCGGAAAGACGCCGATGGAGTAGCCGGGCTGGTAGGAGATCCCGGAGTTGCCGAGGTCGATGACGAGGTGACGGGTTTCTTTTTCGGAGCCTTCTTTACTGAGGAGAAAGTTTTGGGTGAGCCGCGCGAGGAAGGGGTTATTTTTGGAGTAGTTCGTGGTCGAAGCCGGGGAGGAATCACTCATGGGTGAAGGAAGGTAGACGAAGGGGCGAAGGCTTCAATGCAAAAGAAGGTT
>JBDNCR010000335.1:0-2957 GCA_046719555.1 Verrucomicrobiia bacterium
CCTCCCTCCCATCCATTCCCCCGCCATGTCCCTCCCCCTCACCCGCCGACAGTGGCTCATCGGAGCCGGAGCTGGCGCCTCCCTCGCCACCCTCCCCCTCACCTCATGCGCCGCCTCAGCCCGCCCCAAAAACGTCATCCTTCTGGTTTCCGACGGCATGAGCCAGGGCGTCCCTCAAATGGCGGAAACCTTCTCCCGTCACCTGCGGAACCGTGGAACCCACCTCGCCGCCCTGACCGAAGAAGCGGGAACCGCCAAAGGCTTCTTTGAAACCTCCACCCTTGTCTCCATGGTCACCGACTCCGCCGCCGCATCCTCCGCCTGGGGCTCTGGCTGCCAAGTCGTCAACGGTGCCATCAACGTCTTGCCTGACGGAACCCGGCTCACCCCCATCATGGAAACCCTCAACCACAAAGGCATCGCCACCGGCCTGGTCACCACCGCCCGAGTCACCCACGCCACCCCCGCCGGCTTTGCCTCTGCCGTCGTCAACCGCGCCATGGAAGATCTCATCGCCACCCAATACCTCGGCATCGTCGATGTCATCCTCGGTGGAGGCTCCTACTACTTCGACCCCGATTTCCGCGACGATGGCCGGGACCTCCTCGCCGACTACGCCCGCGAAGGCTACACCCTCCTCACCCAACCCTCTGACCTCCTCCACGGCGAACGCCACCCTCGGGCCCTTGGCCTCTTTGCCATCGATCACCTGCCCTTCACCCTCGACCAGCAACGCCTCGCCCAACCCTCCACTCCCACCCTCGCTGAAATGACCCGGGCCGCCCTCGCCCGCCTCGGCCGAACCGCCGGATTCTTCCTCATGATCGAAGCCGCCCGTGTTGACCATGCCGCTCACGCCAACGACATCGGCGGACTCCTCTGGGACCAACTCGCCTTTGACGATGCCCTCGGCGAAGCCCTTGCCTTCCAAAAAAACGATCGCGGCACCCTCATCATCGTCGCCACCGACCATGGCAACGCCAACCCAGGCGTTAACGGCGTCGGCCCCGGCTACACCTCCAGCTCCCTCGCCTTCCAACAAACCCTTGGCCAATCCGAATCCTTCATCGCCCTCGCCCAACGCCTGGTCGAACAACTCCGCCAAAAACCCTCCAGCGGCTCCCCCGACATCGGAGCCGAAGTCGCTCGCGCCCTCGGCCTTGACCTCACCCGAAACGAACAAACCGCCCTTTTCGAGGCCCTCCAAATCCAACCCGACACCGGCCGTCGTCCCATCGGTGAGCGGTTCTATCCCCTGCTGGGCCGCATCCAGGAAGCCCGCACCGCCGTCGGCTGGTCTGGAATCGTCCACACCAGCGACTGGGCCATGGTCGTCGCTCGTGGACCCGGCCAGGAACGCTTCGCTCGACTCCAACACCACACCGCCTTCTACGATCACCTCGCCTGGTTCTTCGGATTCTCCCGCCAAAATCAGCCCTTCCAAGGCCCGTTACCTCCCGTCGAACCTCACTCCGGCGGCCCAGAAGCCGCCGTCATGTGAACGCCACCCTCTTCAACCCTCCACCCGACAGCGCTCCAACAACGGGTTGCCCCGACGGAAAAACGCAAACGTCTTGAACTGAAAATTTTCCAACCGCGAATCATACGCCCCAACCCGCCGCAACCCCCACGGCATCACCAAAAACACCTCACACCCTGTTGCCGTCAGCACGGCAAACGCATCCTTCAACAACACCCTCGCATCAATATAAGTCCCCCCATACTCAAACTGCCCCGCACCCACCCGCCCCTCCTTCAACGCCGCCTCAGCCCCCCGCAGCACCTCCGGTTCATGCCCCTCCACATCCAGCTTCAGATAACACGCCGTCTCCCACCCCGCCTCCGCCAACACCCGGTCCACCTTCCACACCGGCACCCGCACCGAACGGGTTTGCGCCGCCACCCCATAACTCACCCCAATCGACTCCCTCCGATACAACGAATGCCCCTCCGAATATTCATCCGCATAAACATGCAACTCCGCCTCCCCGTCCTCCGCACCTAAAGCCGCCCGAAAAACCCTCGCCCCCGTCCCCTGCAACCTCTTCTCCGCCGCCGATGCCAGAGTCGGATGCGGCTCCACACAAGCCAACTCCAACCCTCGATTCCTCTTCCACAACCAGCCGGCCCACTCCCCACGGTTGGCCCCCCCATCCACCACCCGCTTCAAACCCGGGGCCAAACACCCCAGCAACGCAAACTCACCATTGCTCTCCGGATTGCTGTCATTCTCCCCCCGCTGCCGATCCACAAACCGGGTCGCCCACTTCATCAAACGCCGCCGCAACATCCTTCCCCGCACCCAAAGCCATCCCCCACCCTAAATCAAGCGCAAACCATCCCTTCACCCCCTCACTTTCTCATCGCCCAACCCCCACCCCTCGCTAGCCTACCATCCCGTGAACTTCCCCTCCCTCCTTGACCTCGCCGCCCAAACCGCCCGTGAGGCCGGCGCTCACCTCCGCCAAGCCCTCGGCACCCAACTCGTGGTGGAACAATCCCTCGCTCACGACATCAAACTCCAAATCGACGTCGAAATCCAAACCCTCATCCAAACCCGGCTCCTCGCCACCCATCCCGACCACCACATCCTCGGGGAAGAAGGTGGCCACGGCTCCGGAGGCGTCGGCACCGAATGGATCATCGACCCCATCGACGGCACCGTCAACCTCAGCTACGGCATCCCCCATTTCTGCGTCTCCATCGCCTGTCGCCAGAACGGCACCACCCAAATCGGTGTCATCTACGATCCCATGCGCGACGAACTCTTCACCGCTCACCTCGGTGCCGGAGCCTTCCTCAACGGAAAACCCCTCCGCGTCTCCACCCGGACCGACCTGGCCGAAACCGCCCTCTCCATCGGTTTCTCCAAATCCCACGAAACCCTCCTCAAATGCCTCGAACTCTACCAATTCTACGGCCCCCGAACCCGCAAACTCCGCGCCATGGGCTCCGCC
>JBDNCR010000336.1:0-2949 GCA_046719555.1 Verrucomicrobiia bacterium
CACCAATCCCCTGAGGCTCCCCGCTCACCCAAATGCCCGTGCGGCAACACGTCGCCTCCACCCAGACCTCTGCAAACCTTTCAGGCAACCGCACAAACCGGTGCCCCGGATCAAAACCGCCCATCGGCACCCCATCCACATAAAGGGTTGCCTCCCCCTCGTCCCTCCACTCCAAATGGGTGAACCCTCCCACCTGGTCAGCCTCAACCTCAATCCGAAACCAACGCTGTTCAAACAACCGACCCCAGACCTCCGGATAGCAATCGACACGACTTAAGTCGCCAGGTCTCTCCCGATAGGGCACATGCTCGCGGGTCGATGGCCCGGCCCAAAGATCCAGCGGCTCCGCCCCGACCGTCCACACCATCCTCCGAACTCGGTCCATCGCCTCTCTGATTCTCGGTGGAAGCAAATGAAGATATGGGGTCTTTTCCATAAAAGACCCGGATGGTATCGACTCCAGATGGCCTAACAAACCAAATCTCGTCCTCCCGGATTGCCGACCCGTCCTCAATCCGTTATCTCCTCAAACCATGCCCAATTCCAAGGATCTCCACTGGATGCGGCGCGCCTTGGACCTCGCCCGGCGCGGTCTCGGCCACACCTCACCTAACCCCTGTGTCGGAGCCCTCATCGTTCGGGGTGAACAACTGCTGGGACAAGGCTGGCACCGGGCGGCTGGCCAGCCCCACGCTGAAGTCGAAGCCGTCCGTGACGCCCGGCAACAGGGCCACCAGATTAAGGGCAGCACCCTCTACGTCACCCTCGAACCGTGCTGCACGCACGGCCGCACTCCTCCATGCACGGACCTGATCGTGCGCGAACAATTCAAGCGCGTCGTCGTCGGTGCCACCGATCCCAACCCGGCTCACGCCGGCCGCGCCTACTCCATTCTCCGGGACGCCGGCATCCGCGTCACCGCCGGGGTCCTCGCCCAAGACTGCGCCGATCTGAACCGAGCCTTCAATCACTGGATCACCACAGGCCAACCTTGGGTCACCCTAAAGCTCGCCCTCACCGCAGACGGCGCCCTAGCCCTTCCCCCTGGTCGAGGTCGTTGGCTAACCAGTCCAGCAGCCCGCCGCGAAGTCCATCAACTCCGGGCCGAATCCGACGCCATCCTGGTCGGAGCTGAAACTCTGCGCCAAGATCTCCCCCGCCTGACCGTCCGCGGAATTGCCCGCGCCCGACAACCTCTCCGCGTCATCCTAACCCGGTCCGGCCAACTCCCCCCCAACGCACCCGTTTTCACTGATCGCCACCGTGATCGAACTCTGGTCATTCGTCGGGGAACGATTCCCTCCATTCTCACCCGCCTCGGACGTCAGGGAATCACCTCCGTCTTGGTCGAAGGTGGTGCCCGGATCGCTGACACCTTCATCCGAGCCAACTGCGTTCATCAACTGGTCCTCTTCATCGCCCCAAAATGGGCTGGTCCCGGACCGCTCCCCCGGGCCACCCAATTGCATCGACTTTGCCTAACCCATCAGACGGTCCGCATGGTCGGCCCGGACCTTCGCCTAGATGCCCGGATTGCCCCGTCATGAACTCATGGCTTCAACGCCATCCTCTCTGGACCCTCGCTCTTATTCCGATCCTTCCCCAGGTCATCGGCTCTGTCTTCAATATCTGGTATAATCTTTCCATCATTATCCCCGCCCTCCCCACCGAAAACCTTCACACCCGCTTCCATCACACCATCCTCGCCTACAATCTCATCGTTTACCCCTTCGGCGCTGGGATTTGGCTCACCCTGCTCCGCTCCCTTCACCCGGTTCTCCAAGCCCTCGACAACGGAGAAAACCCGCCCCAACCCCGCCTGCGTCGCGCGCGAAGCCTGGCCATCAACCTGCCGTGGATCGGCGCGCTTCTCGCCGGCATGGGTTGGCTTCTCTGCATTCCCGTTTTTCTCCTGTCTCTTCTTCACGCCGATCCCCAGCTCCCTCACTCCATCTGGGTTCATCTCCCCATCTCCTTCTTTGTCTCGGCGGTCATTGCGGTCACTCACAGCTTCTTTCTTGTCGAGCTGACCAGCCACCACCTCCTCTTGCCCCGCCTTTTCACCAACGCACGGGCCGACCAAACCCCAGGAGCCTTTGCCCTCTCCATCCGGGGCCGTGGCCTGCTCTGGGCCATCTCTGCCGGTCTCTGCCCCATCGGCTCCCTGCTTCTCCTCATGTTTGCCCCCGCTGTGCCCGCCGATCATACCGCTTGGCTCGCCCTTTTCGTTGGCTCAGTCGGCGCGGCCTTCGGCCTCTGCTCCGCCCTGATGATCAATCGACTGGTGGCCGAGCCGATCGATCGCCTTACCCAAGCGGCCCAAGCCATCGCTACCGGCGATCTGTCGGTCGACCTCCAAGCCAGTCGGGCCGACGAACTTGGGCTTCTCCTCAACGAATTCAACAACATGGTCAACGGTCTCCGACAAAAAGCGCGCCTCCGCGAAACCCTGGGCCTTCACGTCGGCGAGATCGCCGCCCGTCATATTCTCCGCCGCGATCCTGGCCTGACTGGAGTGGAGGAGATGATTACCGTGATGTTCGTCGATATTCGGGATTTCACCGCACGCACTCGCCATCTTCAGCCTGCCAAAGCCGTCGGTATCTTGAATCTCTTCCTCGAATCCATGGTGGCCGTCGTCGAAGCCAAACATGGCGGAATGATCAACAAGTTCCTTGGCGACGGATTTATGGCCCTCTTCGGGATCGATGAAGGGCCCTCCAGTCATGCGCCGGAGGCCGTGGCGGCCGCCCTTGACATGATTGAAGCGCTTCCCGAGGTCAATGCCCAACTCGCCCAGATGGACCAAGCCCCGTTGACCATTGGAATCGGACTCCACTCAGGCCAAGCCATCGTCGGCAGCATCGGCTCCCCCCACCGGCTCGAATTCACCGCCATCGGGTCCACCGTCAATTTGGCCTCTCGCATTGAGGCCCTGACGAAGACCGT
>JBDNCR010000337.1:0-2930 GCA_046719555.1 Verrucomicrobiia bacterium
GGGGGGGGGTAGGCGGCGGCCCAAGCTCGGTCCAGGAGCGCGGTGGGAGTGGCGAAGGTCGGCCCCTGGAGGAGGTAGGCGGCGGGGGGTAGAAGGAGGATGAGGGCTTGGCCCAAGAGGGTGAGGAGTCGCGGGAGGGGGGTAGGACGGGGCGGGGGCTGGAAGAGAAGCGGGGCGGCCAGCGCGGTGAGGAGACAGGCGATGGCGGCAATGAGGGTGAGGGGATGAAACCGGGTGGCCTGAAGGTTGATGAGGTCGCCCGAGACGTGGAGGCGAATGAGGAGACAGCCCCAGATGCCAAGGATGAGGGCGGGGAGGAGAAACGCCGGAGGGAGCCAGGCTCTCACGCGGGGGATTCTTTGGGGGCTTTGACTTCGATGACGTCGTGAGGGGCGGATTCGCGTTGACCGGCTGGGGTGACGCGGATGAAGCGGGCGCGGGTTTTGAGTTCGGGGAGGGTGGCGGCCCCGAGGTAGCCCATGCCGCTCTGGACTCCGCCGACGAGTTGGCGGAGGACGGATTCGAGGGGGCCGGAGACTTCTTTGAGGGCTTCGATGCCTTCGGCGGAGACTTTGGTGTGGGTGTCTTTGGTTTCGTGGCCGTAGCGGGCGGCGGAACCGGCTTTCATGGCTTCGAGGCTGCCCATGCCGCGGTATTGTTTGTAGATTTTGCCGTTAATTTCCATGATTTTGCCGGGAGCTTCGCGGCAGCCCGCGAGGAGGGAGCCGCAGATGACGGCGTCGGCCAAGGTGAGGGCTTTGACGATATCGCCCGATTTGGTGAGGCCGCCGTCGGCGAGGATGCGGACTCGGTGACGGGCGGCTTCTTTGGCGGTCAGGTAGAGTGCGGTGAGTTGGGGGATGCCGACTCCGGCGACGATGCGGGTGGTGCAGATGGAGCCGGGGCCTTGACCGACTTTGATGGCATCGGCTCCGGCTTGCGCGAGGAAGGCGACGCCTTCAGCGGAGGTGACGTTGCCGGCGAGGAGGGTGAGGTCGGGGAATTCGGCGCGGATGAGACGGACGAGTTGGCCGACGCCGAGGGTGTGGCCGTGGGCGGTGGAGATGGCGCAGGCATCGAGGCCTTCAGCCACGAGGTTGGAGATGTGGCTGAGGATGCGGTCGCGATCGAGGTCGCCGGTGGGCGTGCGGGGGGCCGAGATGGCTGCCCCGCAGACGAGGCGGAAGGAGGAGTCACGGGCTGGTTTAACGTCGGCCCGGCTTTCTTCGATGATGCGTTCGACGTCGGAGAAGGTGAAGAGGCCGCGGAGTCGGTCGTGGTCATCAACGACGAGGAGTTTGTGGATGCCCAGGTGTTGGTCGAAGAATTGGTCGGCTCGGGCGATGGGATTGGGGCCGAGGTCGGCTTCGCGAATGGTGAGGAGTTGGGGGCGCGGGGTCATGGCTTCGCGAACGGTGCGGTCGCGATAGCGGTGGCGGACGGTGGGGCTGGGGAGGAGCCCGATCAGGGTGCCCTCGGCGTCAACGACGGGGAAGGTGCGGAAGGTGAAGCCTTTTTGTTCGCAGAGGGCGAGGACGTGGCCGATGGTTTGATCGGGGTGGACGCGGATGGGGTCGCGGATGAGGCCATTGACGTGGTTTTTGACGCGGGCGACCTCTTTGACCTGATCTTTCTCGGACATGTTGTAGTGGATGAGTCCAAGACCGCCGTTGAGGGCCATGGCGATGGCCATGGCCGATTCGGTGACGGTGTCCATGTCGGACGAGATGATGGGGATGCGGAGGGAGAGCCGGTCGGAGATGTGGGTTTCTAAGGAGGCATGGCGCGGAAGGATTTCCGAGTAGAGGGTGGCGAGGGTGACGTCGTCGTAGGTCAGCCCGACCGAAGCGTGGAGCCGGAAGAAGTCGTCCGGAGGGAGGTAGAAGGTGGCGTCAAGCGGGTGTGCCATGTTCCGGAATAGGAAAGGGAGGCGGGGGTGGCAAGTGGATTTGGACTGAGGTCAAAGGACGGGGCTAGGGTTGGGGAAGGGGAAAACGGATTTGGACCGGCCAGTGGTCGCTGGTGGCGTCGGGGACGGTGAGAAGTTGGGCCTTAACTTTGGCCAGGCCTTTGGTGAAGAAGTGATCGAAGGTGGTCGGTTCGAAGCGGTCGCTGCCGCGCCAGGTGAGACGTTGGTTGCGGGGAACATTGGCCCAAGTGTGATGGAAGCCGGCATCGAGCAGGAGCGGGATGACTTGGTCGGCGAATTGGCCGTCGTGGTTGGTGTTGAAGTCGCCTCCGATGAGGACGGCGGCGACCCGGTTGCGAAAGAGGACGGTTTCGGTGGCGTGAATGTGGGCGAGCAGCTGACGGATGCTCTCGTTGCGGGTGCGAAAGTTGAGCTGGGCTTCTTCGTCGGAGTTGGAGCGGTTGCTTTTGAGGTGGAGGTTGTAGACGAGGAGAAGGCGGTCGGATTGGGGGAGGCGAAGGGCCGCGACGGTAAAGCCACGTCGGGGTGTGGGATCCCCTTCTTTCCAGGGTTCGGACCAGGCGGCTTCGACGGGGAGTTTGGAGGCGATGCCGAGTTGTTGGGGCCAGTATTCGCCGGTTTCCTCGTTGGAAAAGGCAGAGAGGGCGACCGGCCGCAGTCCAGGAACAGCGGCGCAAAGTTCGGCGAACGATTGCCAATCGGCGATTTCCTGGGCGAGGAAGAGGTCGGGGTCGATTTTTTTAAGTTCGGTTTGGACGAGTTGGGCGTGGGCTTCGCGGGTGGCAGGATCGGCGTTGCGGGATTTTCCGGGGAACCATTCGATGTTCCAGGTCACGGCTTGGAGGGTGGTGGGTTGTTGGGCAGGAAGGGTGCCCGCCCCAAGGAGAGAGAGGGTTGCGAGAAGGAGAAGACGGAGCAGTTGGGAGAGACGCATCGGGTAAGCCTACGCGGAAGTGGTTTGGAGGAGCAAGGTTTGTGAGGGGGATGGGGCGGGTTGGGG
>JBDNCR010000338.1:0-2905 GCA_046719555.1 Verrucomicrobiia bacterium
CGGGGTGAGGAGGGGCAGGGATGCGGTTTGGGGGGAGGGTCGGGAGCGGAGGGCTTTGAGGAGACCTTCGAGGAGTTCGGAGGGTTTGACAGGTTTGGCGAGGACGGCGGCGACGTGGGCGTTTCGGGCGGCGTCGAGGGAGATTTCTTGTTCGAAGGCGGCGAGGAGGACGTGTCGGGAGGAGGCGGTGAGGGGGTCGGAGGCGAGGGCGTGGGCGAGTTGGAGTCCGTCTTGGCCGGAGAGGTGGAAGTCGATGAGGCAGGCGTCGAAGGGGAGGTTGCGTTCGGCTTGGCGTCGGGCGAGTTCGGCGGCTTCTTGGGCGGAGGTGGCGGTGCGGGTGATGACTTGCCAGCGGCTGAGGTGTTGGGAGAGGTAGGAGCAGAAGGAGGTGCTGTCATCGACGATGAGGACGCGGACGCCCCAGAGTTCTTCGTGTTTGGGTTGGCCGGGGAGGGAGGCGGCGGGGTCTTTGGGCAGGGTGAGTTCGATGTGGAAGGTGGAGCCTTGGCCGAGTTGGCTTTGGCAACCGATGGAGCCGCCGAGGAGTTCGGTGAGGCGTTTGGAGATGGCGAGTCCCAGGCCGGTGCCGCCGAATTTGCGGCTGGTGGAGCGGTCGCCTTGTTCGAAGGCGGAGAAGAGGCGTTGTTGGACGTCGGGGGCGATGCCGACGCCGGTGTCGCGGACGGAGATGCGGATGGTGGCTTCGGTGGGGGTTTGGTGGAGGGTTTCGAGGCGGACGACGACTTCACCGGATTCGGTGAATTTGACGGCGTTGGAGACGAGGTTGAGGAGGATTTGGCGGAGGCGGGTGGGGTCGGAGATGAAGGCGGTGGAGTCGTTGGGATCGATCCAGCTGTAGATGTCGATTTTCTTTTCGCGAGCGCGTTCGGCGTTGAGTTGGACGGCTTCTTCGATGAGGTCGGCGAGGTTGAAGGGGATTTTTTCAAACTCCATGCGACCGGCTTCGATTTTGGAGAAGTCGAGGATGTCGTTGAGGATGGTGAGGAGGGCGTTGGCGGAGTTGAGCACGGTGGAGGCGTAGCGCCGTTGGGTGGGGTCCAACTGGGTGCGCATGAGAATGCGGACCATGCCGAGGATGCCGTTGAGGGGGGTGCGGATTTCGTGGCTCATGTTGGCCAGGAAGGAGGCCTTCATGCTGGCGGCTTCCATGGCGGCGTCGCGGGCGCGGGCGAGTTCGGCGTTGTTGGTGTTGAGTTGGGAGGTGAGGGATTCGAGGGCGTTGAGTTGAATGGCGGTGATGCGGTGTTGGAGCCGCATCATGGTTTGGGTTTGGATGAGGCCGAGGAAGCGCCCTTGTTCGTCGGTGAGGATGATGTCGTCGAAGAAGCCGACTTTGCGGTGCATGACTTGTCCGAGGACGTCGAGGACGGGGTCGCCGCGGCGGATGACGAGGCAGGCTTCTTGGACGTGGCGCGAGAGCGGGGTTTTGGCAAAGACGCAGTAGCCGAGACCCCGGCTGACGGTGAGTTTGCGGGTGATGGTGAGTTCGGAGCAAAGGCCGACGATGCGGGAGCCGTCGAGGACGGCGGCGAAGGCGATGGTGGGGTGGTCGCGGAAGAAGTTCTGGACCCGTTCGAGGTCCATGGCAGCGGGGAGCGTGGCTTGGGAGTCGATGAGGTCGGCCCAGTCGATGGATTCGCCGCCGGCGTAGCGGTCGGAGCTGGGTTGGGGGGGGAGGGGTTCGGCGACTTGAATCATGGAAGGACGCCGAAGGAGTGAAGGGGAAGATTTTGACAGTTTGGTGGATGAGGAGTGACGGTTTTTGGGCTCAGGTGACAATCAGTTGACGCTTAAGCGGCGCCGGTCCCGAACTGGCGATCGCCGGCGTCGCCGAGGCCGGGGAGGATGTAGCCCGAGGCGTTGAGTTCGCGGTCGAGGGCGGCGGTGAGGATGGGGACGTCGGGGTGGGTTTGGGCGAGGTGGTTGACGCCTTCGGGGGAGGCGAGGCAGCAGATGAAGCGGAGGGACCGGGCACCGGATTGTTTGAGGAGATCGAGGGCGGCGGCGGCACTGTGGCCGGTGGCGAGCATGGGGTCGATGAGCCAAACGGTGTCGCGGGTAAGATCGTCGGGAAGGCGTTTGAGGTAGAGTTCGGCGGCGAGGGTGGATTCGTTGCGGGCGAAGCCGAGGTGACCGATGCGGGCTTCCGGGATAATTTCTTGGAAGGCGTCCATCATGCCGAGGGCGGCGCGGAGGATGGGGACGAGGGTGATCCCGCCGGAGAGGTGGGCGCCGCGTGTCGATTCGAGGGGGGTGTGGACATCGACGGGTTGGAGGGGGAGTTCGGAGGCGGCGTGGGCGGCAAGAAGGAGGGAGAGTTGACGGAGGCGGGTGGAGAATTCGGGTCGGCTGGCGTGGCGATCGCGGAGGCGGGTGAGCCGGTCGAGGGCCAGCGAGTTGGTGAGGACGGTGAGGTTGTGCATGGTGGGGGCAAGGTTAGCGGGAAGCGTGCCGGGATGGCGATAGGGAAGGGGAGTCTGGGGAGGAGGGAAAAATCCGATCTGCATCTTGCCAGGGTTTGTGGGAGGGGGGTATGGTCACGGTCTTGTGAGTTATTTGGTTTTGGCTCGGAAGTATCGCCCGCAGACGTTTGCCCAGGTGGTGGGGCAGGATCATGTGGTGAGGGCTCTGCGCAATGCGCTGGAGACGGGCCGACTGGCTCATGCGTTTTTGTTTGTGGGACCGCGCGGGATTGGCAAGACGTCGTTGGCGCGGATTTTGGCCAAGGCGCTGAATTGTCGGGGAGGACCGCGAGCGGATTTTGATCCGGAGGATCCGATTTGCCAGGAGATTGCGGAGGGTCGATCGCTGGATGTGATTGAGATTGATGGGGCGTCGAATAATGGGGTGGAGCAGGTGCGGGAGTTGCGGGAGCATGCGCAGT
>JBDNCR010000339.1:0-2904 GCA_046719555.1 Verrucomicrobiia bacterium
CCGTGGGGAGAGGGCTTCGGAGGTGACGAGTTGGATGTCGGTCCAGAGGAGGGGCTGGCCGGAGGCGAGGTTATTGGCGACGATCTGTCCGGCGAGGAGGGGTTTGTCGGAGGCGAGGACGGCGCTGTAGTGGAGGAAGTCTTTGGGGATGGAGCGGATTTCGAGCATGGCCTCGCGGACGGGGGTGCCAGCGGGGATGGAGGTGTTGGTGAAGACGACTTGGACGGATTGTCCGCCGGTGAGTTGGAGGATGCGGTCTTGGAGGTAGAAGTAGATGACGGCGGTGGCGGCGGCACCGAGGAAGAGGGAGAGGAGGAGGAGGCGGAGGGAGTTGGGCGCGGGGGCCGTGGTTTTGGGGGCGGGGTCAGTTGTTGCCATATTCAGCTTTCATTTTTTGAGCCCACTGGAAGTAGGGGTTTTCGGGGTCAGGGACGATGCGGATGAGGTAGGCGACGATGGCGTTGAAGTCATCTTTGCGACCGGATTTGAAGGCGAGGATGGCGTTGGCTTGGAGTTCGCGCAAGTGGGTGGAGAACCGCTCGCGGGCGGCGTCGAGGCGTTGGCGAGAGAGTTGGACGATGTCGGGGGGAGGTTGGACGGTGGCGAAGGCGTCGAGGATGCGTTGCCATTGTTGCATGGCCCAGAAGAGGTTGAGGAGGTCGACGGAGGCGTCGGCTTCCATTTCGAGTGCGGATTGGTAGAGGGCGCGGGCTTGGAGGAGGCGGGTTTCCGGATCGGTGGAGAAGGGTTCGCCGGAGGGGGGGATGATCAGGGTTGGGGGCGGGGGGGTGGGACGTGGGCCTTCGGCGAGGCGGGCACGGTCGGCGGAGAGCTGTTCGACGGAGCGGACGACGAGGAGGAGGGCGAGGGCGAAGGCGATGAGGATGACCCAGGTTTGGAGTTCGATGTGAGCGAGGCGGGTGTGCCAGTGGAGGCCGCCCCGTTCGACTTCGAAGGAGGCGTCGCCGACGGCGATGACGTCGCCGGGTTCGAGGATTTTTTCTTGCACGGGGATGCCGGAGACGAAGACGTTGGCTTCGGGAGTGGCGCGGAGGAGGTGGAGGCCGGAGATGGGTTGAATTTCGACGCCCTCGGCCAGGGTGAGGGGCTCGTCGGGAGGGAGAGGGATTTCGGAGGTGCCCGGTTGTCCGGCCAGGACGCGGAGGGAGAGGTGGGTGGGTCGGGCGGGAGGCGCCTGGGGCGGGGCTTGGGGCGGGTCGGGTGCCGCTCCGGCGGGTGGGCGGGGGGAGGGGGTCATGGGGCGGCGGGGAGGTTCATTGGAAGGCGCTGAGGATGAGGGGGGAGAAGAGGATGAGGAAGACGTTGGGGATGACGAAAAGGAGGAGGGGGGCCATGATTTTGAGGGCGGCTTTTTGGCCACTTTGTTCGGCGAGGAGGAAGCGGCGGGAGCGCATTTCATCGGCTTGGGCTTGGAGGGTGTCGCTGAGGGCGGTGCCGAGTTTGGTGGATTCGATGACGGCGGTGGTGAAGTTTTTGACGGGGATGAGGTTGACGCGGCGGGCCATGTTGGCGAGGGCGTCGGTGCGGGGTTGGCCCATGAGCATTTGGTTGCGGACGAGGGAGAATTCTTCGACGAGCGGGGTTTGGAGGGCCCCGCCGATGTAGACGTCGATGGCTTCGCCCAGGTCGAGACCGGAGCCGACGACGAGGGAGAGGGTGTCGAGGGAGTCGGGGAGGGAGCGGAGGAGTTCGGCTTCGCGGCGTTTTTTTTCGTCGTTCAGCCAGAGGTCGGGAAGGAAGAAGGCGCCGAGGGAGAGGATGGCGACGATTTCGAGGAGGGCGGGGCCGAGGGTGAGGATGAGCAGGAGGAAGGTGAGGAAGGGGGCGACGAGTTTGAGGATGAGGAATTCCGGGGCGGTGAGGTTGGCGGGGTTACCGGAGGCGGCGAGTTGGGCCGAGACGCTGGGGGTGCGGCCTTGAATCCATCGATGGAGGGGAGGTAGGGCGTTGGCCAGGTCGGTGGCGGCGAGGAGGAGTGGGCGGAGTCGGGCGAGGGGGTGCCGGTCGCGGTGGCGTTCGTAGAGGGAGTAGTGGGCCCGCTCGGTGCTGAGGCGGGCGGCGTAGCGGAAGTAGAGGCGGACGAGGGACCAGGCGAGGGTGGAGGCGGCGGCGAAGACGAGGAGGAGGGTGAGGGGGAGGAGCATGGGTCAGACCTCGATTTTGGTGATGCGCTTGATCATGACGTAGGCGATGGTTTGGGTGACGAGGACGACGCCGAGGAGGAGGTGACCGACGGTGGTGGTGAAGAGGGGGGTGGTGGTTTGGGGGCTGATGAAGGCGAGCATGCCCATGAGGGCGAAGGGCATGATGCCGATGAGGAGGCCTTGGGCCCGGCCCATGAAGGTGGCGGAGTCGATTTTGGCTTTGACGGCGTTCCGTTTTTTGAGGGTGGCGATGATTTGTTCGAGGGCGAGGGGCAGGTTGGCGCCGGTGCGGGAGGAGATGGCGATGGCGGTGGCCGCGAGTTTGACGTCGGGAGATTGGATGCGGTCGGAGAGGGCGTTGAGGGTGTCGCCGAGGGACATGCCGACGCGCATTTGCCGGATCATGATGGAGTATTCTTCGGAGAGGGGATGGTCGAGGGCCTTTTGGGTGGATTCGAGGGCTTGGGGGATGGAGAGGCCGGCTTTGAGGGCGCCGGCCATGATTTCGAGTCCGCCGATGAATTGGTCATTGAGTTTTTTTTGGCGGCGGGCGGCGGAGCGGCGGGCCAGGGCGAGGGGGAGGACCCAGCCGATGGCGGCTCCGGCGAGGATGCCGCCGGGGCCGACGTTGAAGCAGGCGAGGGCGCCGAGGAAGGCGCAGGTGGCCGAGAGGGCGGTGGAGCGGTCGAGGGAGGCGAGGAGGAAGAGGGGGTCGGTGGGGGCGGAGGCGCCGCCGGCT